>CADBZI010000019.1 GCA_902799015.1 uncultured Lachnospiraceae bacterium
TTCCGGATACCGCCGAGAATGGCTTCCGGACTTTTATCCCCGCATGTATTCAGCGCTAAGATCATGCGTTCTGTCCCAAACATCTCCCCGTCGGCGGCCGTCGCCTCCGGTACACCGTCCGTATAGACAAAGAGCTTATCCCCGGGTGCTATATGGAGATCATATTCCTTATAGCGGACTCCTTCCATCCCGCCGAGTACAAAGCTATGCTTGTCCTTATACAGCTCAAAGCGGCCATTCTTCCTCCGGATCGCCGGAAACTCATGACCGGCGTTCGCAGCCGTCAGCTTTCCTGTGGAAATCTCCAGAATACCGAGCCAGGCGGTGACAAACATGTCCATCTGGTTGCTGTCACAGAGTGCTTCGTTTGTCTGATACAGAATCTCAGCGGGACTGTGTACCTGCCGCGCAAAATCCTCAATGATTCTCTTGGAAAACATCATGAACATCGCACCGGGAATACCCTTGCCGCTGACATCCGCGATGACCAGACACAGGTGATCTGCGTCAATGAAGAAAAAGTCGTAAAAATCCCCGCCCACGTCCCGCGCGGGGTCCATGGAAGCAAACAGATCCACCTCTCTCCGGTCCGGATAAGGCGGGAAAATGTGAGGCAGCATGCTCTCCTGGATCTGTCTGGCCATGTTCAGTTCCCGGATAATCAGTTCCTGCTCCCTTTTCTGATTCTCCAGTTCCATCTGCTCCCGCTCCATCCGGCGGATCGTATCCATCTGCTGCCGCAGAGCCTGGCTGGTTTTATTGATCTCCTGCTGCATCCTTTGGAATTCGATGATGCTGGTGGGCACGAATTCCCTGGTTTCCAGATCGCCCTGCCCTATGCGTATGATTCCGTCCAGCAGTGATTCAAACTGCGGCATGCGTCTTTTCAGCCACAGGATGTAGAGCGCCATGACAATCAGGAAGATGACGGAAGCGAGAATGGTGACCGTGCGGCGGACATATCGGACTACCTGCTCGTAGCTTTCCATGGAAACCTCGCGAACGACTGTCCAAGCCGGTGAATCCATCGTCATGGAAAACGCGCAGACAGGCTGATTGTTTTCATTTTGGAAGATTGTTCCGCTGTTGCTCTCGCTGATCAGCCGCTCTATGTTCTGACATGCATCCTGGCCCGTATGATAGATTTCCGTCTGATCAGCGGTAAGGAGATGCCATCTGCTTTTTCCATCCTGCAGGGCGGCAAACTGGTCTTCAAAGATGGACTCATCCATCAGCATCATAGCGTAGCATTCACCGTAACTCGTATTGACAGATCTCCAGGCAGCGATCATGATGTTCCGGGGCGTTGTACTGTTTTCAAAGCCATAGATCGCAGACCCGGAGAGCGGGCCGACCCACACCGTCTGGCCAAGCGGTGTGTTCAGAATCTTCGCTTTCATGTCCTCCGGAAGCGGATTTTCCTCTGGCTGATCAAGGAAAAAGTTGCCCTCCGGGAGTACACCGAACAGGCTTCCGTCCTGCCGCATGAACAGCAGGCCGAATATGGCGTCGTGTCTTGTCATTTCCCCCCGCAGATAATCCCGGCAGTCGATTCTGCCATGTACCAGCTCTGCCTTTGAAGCGTACTGCAGCCTCGCGTAGGCAGCGACACGGTCATCCGCCAGGATGCGCTGGACTTCGCTGACGGAAGATGAGATGAGAGGGGGAATCGAATGTGAAACCGTTTCAAAGCCGACTGCATTCACATCGTTCTCCTGCTGAAGAATCATATCAATGTACGCCCGGGAAAACAGCGTGGTCAGCAGGATAACCACAAACAAGGTCATGAAGATGACCGGCAGCATCATGCGAACCCGAAGAGACATCAATTTCTGCTTCATGATACTTACCCCTCCGTTCCTGCTGTAGATCGTCTTTCGTATTGCTCAGGCGTATAAGGCTCGATCCCGTTCGAAATCTGCGCCTCACGAACCAAAGGCACGATGATGGCCGCCGCCTCGTCCCATTGCTGCCGATACGCTTCGAAAACCTCCGGTTCGCCCAACTCGACGAGCTGACGGATGCTTTCATCCCTGATCTCGTTCCACTCCTCATCCGTTTCTGCCAGGGTAAGATCCACCCATACACTGTCCAGAATCGCTTCTGCCCTGGCAAGGATGCGAAGCTGCTCCCGAGTCAGGCTGCTCATGCAGGATGTAATCGCTTCACCGCAGTCATTTCTAAAGTCCAACCCGCCGGCCTGATAGAAGGCATCAGTCGGCAGCTCCACCCCGTAGTGCGCGCAAATATCTTTTGAAATATTGCTGGTCATAGTTGCCTTCGCATATTCACGGTTAATGGTGACAAAATCCAGCGGATACCCGTCCGGATGAATCACATTGTTGCGCAGCAGCGGCCACGCGCCTGTAAGATCGCCATAAGTCCCCCATTGGGCATAATAGTTGTCATCGGAAGCATTCCCCGTCATATAGTCATCAAACTGTTCCTGACCGTATTCGGTCATTCGGGGAATGCCGTCCTCGTCATAATCCCAGGTCACACCCTGCTGGCCCATGGCTGCCTCACGCAGAAAGTCCGGATCGCACATATAGTTAAACAGGCTTAATGCCGCTTCCTTATGCTGGCTGTTCTCGGAGATAAACCACATGTATTTGGAACCGTTGCCGAGCAGCTGATAGACGTTTGTGTAAAGATTTGTACCAGCGGTTGGTACCAGACCATACCCGCACAGGGTATCCGGATCCGTCTCGACCATGGCGTTGTAGAAATCCTCAGATTTGTTCTGCAGTCCGAGATACTGCCCACGGATACATTTGGTCTCGTACTGCTCCACCGTCTGAGTGAGAAATTCCATATCGAAGGAGCCGTCCTCTTTACCGGCCCGGTAGAGCTTGTTGAACCAGCTCATGGTTGACCACCACATGGAGTGCTCCGGATCCGTGTATCCGTCATACACCTCATTGGTGAAAATATTGTTCTGATACTTATAGGCTGCCCAGTAATCAAGGCTTACCTCCGCCCGGAAGGCAGTGGCATAGCCGACAAAATTGTTGGTACCGAACAGATAGGTGGGATAGCCTTCCTCGGTGAAAGGATGGTTTTCGTGCATCTGCTGCAGCACCCTCAGATAGTCGTCCTCATTGTTGATCGGCGGATAACCCAGCTCTTTGTAATAATCCCAGCGCACGACATACCCCCGGTTGGCAGGCTCATTGCTGTATCCAACGCCGTTGTACCCGATCTTCTGGGGAAAAAAATAAAACCCGTCGTCTCCGTCCAACAGCGCAGTGAATACATCATAGGCCATCCGGGTTTCTCCCTGCATAAAGTTCGGGACATACTCCTCCAAATATGGACCGGCATTGAATGCAACGCCATTATCCAGGATGGTGGCAAGATTGTTGTCGGTAGCGACGATGTCCGGCAGATCGCCACTGGCGAGTCCCGCGGCATAAGCTTCAGGCGTCATATAAACAAACTGTATATCCATGCCCAGCTGATCTTCCAGATACTGCCACAGGCCCACCTGTTCCTCTCCATCTACACGTGCACGGGAGCGATCTTCCACATCGCCGATCGTCAGCACCGGGCGTTCCTCGGTGCGGACGAAACAAGACGGAAGCAAACCAAACGTCAGCACCGCAGCAAATGTGAGAAACAGGATTTTTTTCATCGGTTTTTCCTCCCTCTGACAAATCTTTCAGTTTCACCGCTCAACTATTATATCATGCTTATCATATCGATTGTATCCCCGATCTGCAGACCTTGCTCACTCCAACTTTCTTCCCCAACACACAGTATAAAAACTTTCTTCCCCAAGTCTTCGTTAAATGATCATCCTATCATGAATGAGCTCTTCGATGGCTTCAGACATGAACAGATATTGAAGTTTATGTTTTCCCCGATTCTATTCCTATTTATTATCTATTGCATTCCGTTTTTGTTCCTTATTTGAATTATTTATATCCCGTTTCTATTCCTTTTCGTGACTTTAAGTATATTTTATGTTATGATAGTGACCTGAATAACGGTGGTGGAAAACAGATGTGACAGATGGAATGGCCATCTCATTATTCGGAGGAAATGCATGCTTAAAAGAAAACTTTACTCCAGGATTCTGGATTGGAAAAGGAATCATTCTCATTCATGCCTGATGATTAAAGGCGCCAGGCAGGTGGGCAAAACATTTATTGTCAGAGAATTTGGTGTTAACGAATACCGTTCCTTTATCGAGATCAACTTTATAAAGCAAAAAGAACTCAAGGATATTTTTTCAGGCCCGCTGGATGCCGCAACGATCTATAAGAGAATGACAGCACAGATCAGGGATATACAGCTGATTCCCGGAGAGACGCTCATTTTCCTTGATGAAATACAGAACTGCGGGAATGCACGAACAGCGATCAAATTTCTTGCTGAAGACGGCCGGTTTGATGTGATTTCCTCCGGCAGCCTGCTGGGACTGACTTATGCGGAGGATGGTGATTCGGAAGTTGAAGAACCTTTTTCCGTTCCGACCGGATATGAAGATTTTCTGACCATGTATTCTCTGGATTTTGAAGAATTCCTTTGGGCTATGGGATATGGTGATGAAGCAATCCACGTGCTGCAAAGCTATTTCGATTCAGGTGAAAAAGTCCCCGCCTCGCTGAATGAACAATATGAGGAACTGTTCCGTGAATACATAGTTGTCGGAGGTATGCCGGAAGCAGTCGATTCATTTTCCAGAAATCAGGACTTTAATGCGGTGGCTGCCATACAGGAAAGGATCCTTGAGAACTATCGTTTTGATATTGCAAAACACACAAAAGGAGCCGAGAAAGTAAAAGTAAAGGCATGCTATGAGGCCATACCCAAACAGCTTGCAAAAGAGCTCAAAAAATTTCAGTATGCGACAGTTGAAAAAGGAAAGACCAGTAAAAAATATGGAGGAAGCGTCCGCTGGCTGATCGATTCAGCGCATGTGCATGCCTGCTATAACGTTCACGAAGCTTACATCCCTCTTCTGGCAAACGCAATCGAAGAGCAGTTCAAGCTATATATCAACGATACAGGATTATTGTGCGCCATCTATGGTTTTGAAACAAAAAGAGCCGTGCTCAATAATACGCTTAAGGGAAATGCAAAAGGCGGCATTTATGAGAATATTATCTCAGAATGCCTGGTAAAGAAAGGATACCGGCTTTTTTACTACAAACCGGACGATGACCATGAAGTGGAATTCCTGATTGAAAAGAACGGTGAAGTCATACCTGTTGAAGTAAAAGCAGGAAACACCGCTTCCGTTTCGCTAAACAATTTCATCCGGGACTATCAGCCATCAGCAGCGTACAAGCTTGTCAATGGAAATGTAGGTGTTTCAGATGTAAAAAGAACACTTCCGCATTATATGGTCATGTTTCTATAAAAGGATGTTGGGGCAGAAGCTCCCCAACATCCTTTATTTAAACCTTCCGAACCATTTTCAAACATTATTTTTCAGACTCTGGTTTACAAAATGAAAGGCAATCTCTATAATTGAGAATCAATCTTCCGAACGGTAAAGGGTTCAAATCTCAGGATCGCATGGATGTATGCATGACCGATATTCCCGGTCAGTATAATGACGGTGAACAGAGTCAGGGCAACTTTAATACTTCGTAAAGAACAGGAGACCGAATGTTCCCGGTCCGCAGTTGGTTGCAATCCCGGCAGAAGCTTTCTGGACATAAATTTCATCGAACGTCAATTCTACTTCAACCTTCTGCCGGATTCTTTCCAGTTCTTTCGTTGTCATGCCGCTGTACGTAATGAAAAGCATGCGGCGGTCAATGGTCCCGTGCACACGGAAGGCGGAGGCAATGTATTTTTCCCAAACCTGTTCCCTGGAGCCGAAGAATACTTTCGCAACGCCGATCTTTCCTTTTTTAAGTCCCGTCACAATATGTGCGTTAAATGCTTTCACAAGATTTCCGACCGGTTCCGGAACCTGGTTCTGCCGTACCAGGTAGTCCAGTGTGTCAGTAATAAAGCGCGTGTGCACATGGCTTTTCATCTCTTCAAGTCTTGCGACGATCTGGCTGACTTCCAGGCCTTCGTCTGCCAGACGTGCTGCCTCGATAGCCATCAGTCCCTGACCGCTTGACAGTTGCCCGGAATCGACCACGGTCACATTTCCAAAATCTTCCGCAGCATCCATTGCCGCCTGGCAGCCGCTGTGCTCCACCTTGCCGGAAATAGCCAGATGAATGATGTTATTGGCGCTGTCAAGCTGTTTTGAGAAAAACAGGCTGTACTCTTCTTCCGTGGGCGAAACGACTTCCGCTTTCGAACCGGGATTCTCCATGTATGCCAACAGGCCGTCTGTTTCAATCTCCAGGCCGTCTTTGAAGAGTCCTTCATTTGTTTTGATCATATGAGGAATCTGCTCAATGTTATATCTTTCAAGCAGTACGTCCGGGATGTCCGCGACACTGTCAGTCGTTATCCTGATCCTCGCTCTCTTTATATCCTCATTTACCCAGACCGCGCTTTCCTTTGTGACATCGTTCACCGTTCTTGTCACGGTAACGATATCCTCCGGAAGAAAATGACAAACGGTGTTTTCCAGATCTTCTCCCCGGACAGGTTTCATCAGATACCCGTCAAATCCCTCTTTCCGGTACAGGTTCTGCATATCGCTTCCGGCATTGGCCGTCAGGGCTATGACCTTTGATTCGTGGCACGAGCCGCCGGTCTGTTTGCGTATGGCATGCAGGCACTCGATCCCGTCCATCCCGGGCATTTTGTGGTCCATCAGGATGACATGGTAATAATTATCGAACGTCTTTTTCAATGCTTCCTGTCCGGATGAGGCTGTATCCAGATTCACCCTGGTATCTGCGAGAAGCTTCGTTACTACCAGAAGGTTGGCTGCAGTATCATCCACGACAAGCACCTTTGCCTCCGGAGCCTCGAAGGATTTCACATACTGATATGACTTTTTGTCTTTCCTGCTGCGCTCCGCGTCAAAGGCTCCCAGGGGTTCGTCGCTGATGATCCGCTGCGGTATCTCGATCACAAAGGTGGAACCTTTTGTGTAAACACTGTTTACCGTAATCGTTCCTCCCATCAGATCCACAATCTGTTTTACAATGGACAGGCCGAGCCCGGTACCCTCAATGTATTTATTTTTCTCATTATCAACCCTTTTATAGGCTGAAAACAAATGCGGGATGCTTTCCTTTTTGATTCCTATGCCGGTATCAATGACTGAAAAAATGATTCTTGCGTTTCCCTTTTCATCCTTCTTACTCTGGACGGAAAGTGTTACAGAACCTTCGCGTGTGTACTTGATGGAGTTATTCAGTACATTGATCAGGACCTGCCGGATCCTCATCTCATCCCCTTCCAATTGTGAGGGAAGGTCCGGAGCTACTTCTATATGGAAAGCAAGATCTTTTTCGTTTGCCCGGAGCCAGAGCATCCCCACGATATCCGAAAGCATATCTCCGACGCTATAGGGAGCAAGGGTCAGTTCCATCTGTCCCGATTCTATTTTTGACATGTCGAGAATATCATTGATCAGATGAAGCAGCATCCTGCTGGCAGCCTGTATATTTTCGGCGTCTTCGTTGATCTCCTCTGAGACGTTCTGGCGGAGGATCATTTCATTCAGTCCGATGATCGTATTGATGGGGGTACGTATTTCATGGCTCATGTTGGAGAAAAACCGGTTCTGAGCCTGATTAAGTTTCCGTATCTCTTCTTTCTGTGCCTCCTGCTCCAGGATATTTTTCTGGGCAACATATTTGCCATAGTAAATAACAATCGAAAGGACAAAATGTATGATGATAAAAACGAGAAAATCGCCCAGTTCGCTCTTGATGATCGTTCCGCCGATACTGGATGAGAGATAATAATTTATCTGAAACAGATCTGCAATCACTGTTAAGCCAAGAAACACCCGTATATCCATATACACGCAGAAAGGCATACACATCGAGACGATGATGAAAAGCGTCGGCACGGCCCGTCCATGGGACAGATAATCCAGATGGCACACTGAAAGCGCCCATAAATGCCATACCACCATCATCACCGTATTGATCAGCGGCAGCCACCGATATCTTTCATCAAATTTACTCCGGATGAACAAAAACAGACATTCAACCAGAAGGAGGCAGACAAGCATCACATTATAGCTGAGACGAAGGCTGGCCAGAAGAGCGGCGTCCCCATAGGATCCCGGCCATATATAGGAATTGACCTCAAATACGCCTATTGCCAGTGCAAAGATCGGATAGACAAAAAGCGATATCATGAGTGCATCGTATAAACAGCTTTTTTCCAGCTTCTCATAGTTAGGATTTTTCTTCGGATGAAAAATAAATTCAAACACTTTACTCATGGTATTCACTTCCTTCCGGATAAAATTCCAACACTTCGTTATCCGCACCGTCATCCGGATAGAATTTCATTACTTCATTATCAGCGCCGTCATCCGGATAGAATTCCATTACCTCATCATCCGCACCGTCATCCGGATAAAACTCCATCGCTTCATCATCCGGCATAGTCTCATTGCTGCCCTTACGGAAACAGCCATGGATTTCGTCCGCTATACGTTTATATTCCTCCATCACACCACTGTGTGAAAGACGGATGGTATCCCCATCGCC
The DNA here is from genome assembly GCA_902799015.1 of uncultured Lachnospiraceae bacterium. Lineage (GTDB taxonomy): Bacteria > Bacillota > Clostridia > Lachnospirales > Lachnospiraceae > Porcincola. Next base: position 8,601 of record CADBZI010000019.1, read on the forward strand.
GGAGTGTGCCGCCTTCTCAAGTTCATATGCCTCTTCTGAAAGATGCCCTGCCCCGATCATTTTTGCCGTTCCCTTAACGGCGTGTACAAGGATCTCGTAATTTTTCAGGTCATTATCCTGCAGATGTCCCCCGGCTTCCCTGATCTTTCCTTCCGCTTCATCGGCAAACTGCAGAAGGAGGACCTTATAGAATTCCTCATCCCCCTGACAGTATCCGAGTCCTGTGGCAGTATCAATTCCAAGTTCTTTCAGCACGGAGAATTGCTCATCCGCCTGTTTCTGCTGTTCTTCCGCTTCTTCCGGTTTTACTGCTTCACCCGGTTCCTTCGCTTCTCCGGCTTTTTCTGGTTCTCCTGATATTCCGGTCCCGGACCTTTTTATGCCAGATGCTTTTGTTTCCAGCGTGAGCATCGATTTTGGCAGCACTTTTTTCAGCACTCTTTCCAGTTCGGAAATGACGATCGGTTTTGCCAGGAAAGCATCAAACCCTTCCCGCAGGAACATTTCATTCGCAGTACTTACCGTATTCGCAGTAAGGGCTACGATGACGGCTTCCTTCCCTTCCTTGCCAAGCACGGAACGGATCCGTTTCATGGCTTCCACTCCGTCCATACCGGCCATCATATGGTCCATGAAGATGAGGTCCACCTCGTTTGTCCGAACATACTCCACTGCTTCCGCACCTGATAAAGCCGTGTTTACAACCATCCCGTATCCTTTCAGGATCTGGTTGGCAACGGTCAGATTCATAAACTCATCATCTACCACCAGCGTCCTGACACCCCTTGCATAAAGTTTTCCTTCTGCCGCTTTCCTCTCTTCCCTGTTCAGGTTTATGAATGTAGTATAGGAAAAACCGTAAAGGGGCCGCCGGATCAACGTGATCTCAGATCCTTCCGGCAGTTCAAATTCCCAGTCGCAGATGACGGCAACCATTGCTCTTTTTGACATGGCATCGATATATTCCCGGTCTTCCAGATATATCTGCATGCCAACGAAAACATGCGTCAGTTTCACTTCCCGGTCAATCTCTTTTAAATCATCCAGCCGGTCTGCCCGATGTATTTTGACCCCGAGACCCAGCATGAGATTCTGTCCATATGCATCATAGAATTCCTTAACGAGAGGATGTTTGATAGTAGACATCTTGTAGCAGGTTCCGATGCACAGTTTTTCAGGGTTCCTAAGGCTCATGCAGTATTCGCTGTTTACAACCTTCTGGGGAATGCTGATCCGGACAGTCGTTCCCACATTCGGCTCACTCTGTGCAACAAAAAAACCGTTCAGGCTCCTGACAAAGCCCCTTATGATAGCAAGTCCCAATCCCAGACCGCTTGAGTACCGCGTCCTGCCGGAATCCGCCTGATACAGGCCCTCGAATGCTTTTTCCAGCTGGGCCTGGTCCATCCCGATCCCGGTATCCCTTACTTCGATCAAAAGATTGATCCCGTACTCCCGCTGTTCAAAGGAAAGATGGAGATAAACACCACCCTCATTCGTATATTTAATCGCATTATCGAGCAGGTGCCGGAGGATCTTTTTCAGTTTTACGACATCCGTCCTCAAAACAGAGGGGAGCCGCGGATCCACATTGATGATCAGCTCCAGGTTCTTTTTTCTGATCGGCGATATCTCCGTCACAAGGTCATGCAGCAGCGAAGAGATCATATAATCCTCTTCACTGACCGCGAGCGTTCCCATGTCAATCTCAGAATAGTCCAGAATGTCGCTGATCTGATCTGCAACTTTATTTCCTGCTTCCATTACCGATGTCAGGTCCTTTTTTATCTCCCGGTCATCGGTCCTGTCAATGCAGATCCTGGTGAGCCCAATCACGGCATTGATGGGAGTCCGGATCTCATGGGAAATATTCGCGAGGAAATCATTCAGCCTTCCTGTCATCTCAGCCAGTTCCTGCTTTGATTCCTCCGTCCGCCCCATCAGGTTCGCCTGCCGTCTCATATATGATCGCGCAATCAAACAAAACAGTGTGACGATAAATAAATGGAGCAGCGTCCGGGTAATCAGCAGTCTGTCAAAAACTTCCCCCTGGTTGTACAGGAAAAACAGGTCATAGATGATCGCAAGGTAGTATGTAATCTGGCATAAGGTGATCAGCCCGAGGACACCGGTAGACATGTAGATCAGGACGACTCCCGTCATAACGATCCCCAGATCAAAAGTACTCGTTGTATGGGAGCCATAAAAGAACGCAGTTGCCATCATCAGAATGGCGTACAGCCATATCCTGTAATTGGAGGGAATGCTTTGCCTGATATGTACGATCCAGGCCAGAACCACTCCTGCCGCGATCAGGATCAAAGCCCATTTTTCCCAGGAAAGAAGCAGGGCTTCACCGATCAGAATGACCGAGAACAGGGTATAGCAGAATAAAATGGTATTATGTGATGTTTCAGAATAATACTTGCCCGTTTTCTTTCCTTCCATGGTCACTGCTCCTTTTTGCCCGGCAGGTATTCCAGACACAGCATGGTCAGGTCATCAAACTGCTCACTGTCCCGGACAAAGCTGCCCACTGCCTCGCTCACGCCAAGCAGTACCTGTCTGGGGCTCGCTCCGGCATTGTCATTCAAAGCGTCAATCATACGGGACGTTCCGAAAAGTTCACCTTCACTGTTGGCAGCTTCCGGTACGCCGTCTGTATAGACAAACAGCTTTGAACCGGGCGTCATCTGTATCTGGTATTCCCTGTACCGCATGTTCGGAAAAGCTCCGATGATCAGATCATGTTTGCGTTTCATCAGTTCAAAGCTGCCATCCGAATGCATGAACGCCGGATATTCGTGGCCCGCATTCGCGGCGGTCAGTATCCCTGTGGAAATATCCAGGATACCAAGCCACACAGTCACAAACATTTCCTCCGGATTATTGGCACAGATCATCATATTTGTATCCTCCAGGATCTGTGCAGGCATTTTGCCGGCCTTGGCGTTTTCTGCAAGCACGATCTTGGAAACCATCATGAACAGGGCTGCCGGGATTCCTTTGCCGGAGACATCTGCAATCAGCAGACACAGATGATCCTTATCCGTAAAGAAAAAATCGTAAAAATCGCCCCCGACACCTCTGACCGGTGTCATGCTTGCATAGACATCAATATCCTCACGATCCGGAAATGCAGGGAAAATACCGGGCAGCATGGCCGACTGTATACGGGAGGCCATTGCGAGTTCGGCACTGATGCGTTCATTCTCCTTTTCCAGATTGTGCTGAAGCCTTACAAGCTCAATTGTATGTTTGACCCTGAGAACCAGAACATCCGGGACAAAAGGCTTTTTGATAAAATCCATAGCACCGAGCGCAAGCCCCCGCGTTTCAGACTCCTGATTATCATCCGCTGTGAGAAAGATAACCGGGATCTGCTCCTGCAAAGGGGTCTGCTCCTTCAGCCGCTGCAGAGTTTCAAACCCATCCATGCCAGGCATTTTGATATCCAGCAGGATCAGGTCAGGTTTATTGGATTTAATAAAACCGAGCAGAGCCGTCCCCGACTTCAGGGCGGTCACACGCATATTATGTTTGCTCAGAATATGCCCAGCCATTTTGAGATTTAAAATATCATCATCTACAACAACAACCCAGTCCATAAAAAACCCTCTTCCAAATACTTATTCGCTCAATACCGCGCGATAACTGAGATAGTATTCAGTATAACAAAAGCCTGGTCTGATAACAACGAATTACCGTCAGGATATGAGGATATCAGAAAATGAGAAACGGAAACTCATCAGGGTACTTGAGATCCTTCGAGAAGAATAAAAAGCACAGAAAACCCTGCACAAAAATAAGGCGGTACATCGCTTTGATGTACCGCCTTTTTCGGCTCTGGATCTGATTATTACACAAACCTCGCTGAGGTAATTACAGGCCCATCTGCGCTGCAACCTCAGCTGCAAAGTCCTCATTCTTCTTTTCAAGGCCTTCACCGGTCTCGAAGCGAATGAATCCCTTCACCTTGACGTTAGCGCCTGCTTCTTTGCCGGCCTGGGCAACATACTGCGCCACAGTCTGCTTTCCGTCTTCCGCCTTGACATAAACCTGATCAAGCAGGCAGATCTCCTTGAGCTCTTTGTTCAGTCTTCCCTGAACTGCTCCGTTGATCACCTTCTCCGGCTTGCCGGCCATCTTCGGATCTTCCGCGATCTGCTTTGTCAGGATCTCGATCTCCTTGTCCTTGAACTCCTGCGGAACCTCATCAGCACTGGTGTACTGCGGTCTGAGCGCTGCAACCTGCATCGCGACGTTCTTGCCGATCTCACGGACAGCTTCGTTGTCAACATCCGTCTCAAGGTCAACGATCGAGACAATCTTTCCACCCATGTGCGTGTAGGCAACAACGACGCCGTTCTTTTCCTCAACCTGCTGGAATCTGCGGATCTTCAGGTTCTCACCGATGACTGCGATCTGTGCGGCAAGCACTTCCTCAACACTCTTCTCCGGATCGATCTTACTGGGCTGCTTCATGAATTCTTCCAGTCCGCCCGCAACTGTATTCAGCGCATGCTCGGCAACCTGCCTGACATAGTTCTGGAACTTCTCATTCTTCGCGACGAAGTCTGTCTCAGAATTCACTTCAACGACGACAGCCTTCTTTCCATCCTCGGAGACCGCTGCCATCGAAACACCTTCTGCCGCGATACGGCTGGCCTTCTTCTGTGCAGTAGCCAGTCCCTTTTCTCTCAGCCATTCGATCGCCTTCTCAATATTGCCCTCAGAAGCCATCAGGGCCTTCTTGCAGTCCATCATGCCCGATCCGGTCATCTCTCTGAGTTCTTTCACCAGTGCTGCTGTGATAGCCATAATTCATTCTCCTTACATATCTGTGAAAGATCCCGCTTTTTGCGCAGGATCCATATCCTCTGTGAAATGATTACTCTGCCGGAGCCTGCTCCTCTTCACCCGCGTAATCAATTCCTTCTCCTGTGAATACCTGGTTCTCGATCGGTGCAGCGCCCTCTGCTCCCTGCTTTGCCTCGATCACCGCATCCGCCATCTTGGAAACGATCAGTCTGACAGCACGGATCGCATCGTCATTGCCCGGGATCACATAGTCCAGATCTTCCGGATCACAGTTCGTATCAGCAATTCCGATCAGCGGAATGCCCAGAGCATGTGCTTCCTGAACACAGATGTGCTCCTTCTTCAGGTCAACGATAAAGATCGCGTCCGGAAGCTTCTTCATCTCTTCGATACCGCCAAGGTTCTTCTCCAGCTTCTCAAGCTCCTTCTCAAGCTTGATGACTTCCTTCTTCGGAAGCACCTGGAAGGTACCGTCTGCCTGCATCTTCTTGATATCCTTCAGCCTCTTGATCCGGCTCTGGATGGTCTTGAAGTTGGTCAGCATGCCGCCGAGCCATCTCTCGTTTACATAGTACATACCGCAGCGCTCTGCTTCCTGTCTGATGGAATCCTGCGCCTGCTTCTTGGTACCGACGAAAAGGATCGATCCGCCGTTTGCAGCGATATCGCCGATTACATTGTAAGCATCATCAATCATTCCGACCGTCTTCTGCAGGTCGATGATGTAGATGCCGTTGCGCTCCGTATAGATATAGGGAGCCATCTTCGGGTTCCATCTCCTGGTCTGATGTCCAAAATGGACACCTGCTTCCAGCAGCTGTTTCATGGAAAGTACACTCATGTTCAATTCTCCTTCTGGTTTGTACTTCCGCATGTTTCCGATCCGCGGGAACCTTTCGGCACCGCCCGCAGAATCCACACGCGTGTTTTTTCAGCAACTCAAATAATATATCACGCAAGCTTCCCGGATGCAACCGCTTTCTTTCCTGCTCCGGCAGCTTGTTTTATTCTCTTCTCAGTGCTTCGATCGGATCCAGATTCGAAGCCTGTACAGAGGGAAGAAGTCCGAATACGATACCGATGACCATGGAAAACAGCACGGCAATCAATGCTGCCGGCCAGTTGATGCCGACCAGAATTCCTGTGAATCTGTGGATCAGCTGGCTCATGGCGATTCCTGCTCCTACTCCGAGCACTCCGCCGAGGCTGGTCAGCACAGCCGCTTCCGTCAGGAACTGCCACAGAATAGCCCCTTTCCTCGCGCCGATTGCTTTCTTCAGACCGATCTCATTGGTACGCTCTGTCACCGACACCAGCATGATGTTCATGACGCCGATTCCTCCGACCAGAAGTGAGATGCCGGCGATCCAGATCAGCTGCAGGTTGGATGCGTTCGCCAGTTCCTGCTGCTTCTTCACGATGCCCAGCAGGTCTTCCGCACTGTAGGTAATGGTGGAGTTTTTATTTGTGATCGTATCGTTGAGGATATTGGCCGTTCTCTGCCCGGCCTTGGTCATTTCCTCCGTGCTGGTCGCCTTGACGACCACATTCTCCGGTTCATCATACTGAAATACAATCGGCCATGTGGTCTTTGGCATGAAGAAGATTCCGTTGGAACCGTCATCGTTGGTATAGTAGTCATCCAGGTCCTTGATGTTCGGCTCGTAGGTAGAGGTCTTATAGACAACACCCACTACCGTAAATGGCTGACTGTTGATCTCCACGGTCCGGCCCAGCGGATTCGCACCCTGGAACAGGTTGTCCGAGGCGGTCTGATCCACAATGATGACCCGGCGGAAATCGTCATAGTCTGACTGGAGAAACTCTCTTCCGGTCCGGATCGAGTAACTGAGCGTATCAAAATAATCCATGTCGATGCCGTAGATATTAAACTCACTCAGAGATTTGTCTTTGTAGTAAACGCCGTCTGTCACAAACCGCGTGGTATAGCTCGTTACTTTCTCGACATTCTCCAACGCCAGAATCTTCTGTCTGGTCTCCTCCGAGATGACCGGAATTCCGGTCGGGATCGATGAGGAATCGTAGATCTGATAGCTTTCACCGCCCTGGCTCAGATTGACATTTACCGTATTGTTTCCGGATCCAACCAGCTGATCCCGCAGGGCATTGTTCGTCCCCTGAATCGTAGAGACAATCGCAATGATTGAGGCGATTCCGATGATAATTCCCAGCATGGTTAGGAAAGACCGCATCTTATGCGACCAGATCCCCTGAAATGCAAGTCGTATATTCTCTATCATGTGCTTACTCTCTTAAAAGTCTTCGCCTTCTACCGCTGTCAGATACTCGACTTCCACAGTCTGTGCGCCTTCCTCCACGCCATCTCCGTACGGAAATGCGATACAGTCTCTCGGAGTCAGGCCGGACTTTATGGTGATGGTACCCCAGTTGTTGGCACCTACCTCCAGATACCTCTTCTCAAGCAGACCGTCCTCTCCCCGGACGAAGCAATAGCTTCTTCCGTTGTTGTCCGTTCTGATAAAGTACTCCTCCAGGCTAAGCCCGTCGCTCAGCATCGGATCTGAGTAGCTGGATGCGCTCGAACCCGACAGGGACAGATCCACGTAGGAATCGACCTCCAGCCCGTCCGCATTCTCGATATAAGCCAGGAACGGATAATACGACGAATTCGTGTTTCCATCCCCATATCCGTAGAAGTTGTTGCTGGAATCCTCCGGATATTCCGAGATCTCGACGATCTCCGCAGTGAAGGTGCTGCCGGTCTCATAAGAAGTTCCGGTAATCGTATTTCCGACCTTCACCGTATCGAGTGCAAGCTCATTCACGGAGCCTTTTACATACAGGCCGGCCTTGCCGGTGATCGTGATAAATGAATTCCCGGACGCCGATTCCAGCGTGCCTGCACTCTTCACGATTCCATCCATCGTCGCATAGACGATCTTTCCTTCCAGAATCTTCTTATGCTCCTTGATCCCCAGCTCCGCTTCACGGATCTGAAGCTCCGTCTCCTTGATATTCTTTTCCTGCTCCTTGATGGCCTCCGCCAGTTCCTCGGCTGTATAGCCCAAACCATCATCGCCGTCATCTCCGCTCGGTGCAGGTGTCGTCCAGATTTTTCCTTCCGTGGAGATTTCCGGATTGATGTTGGTCGGCTCCTCCAGCACATAGTTTTCATTCACTTTGAGTGCTGCGCCGCGGAGGAAATCAATCATTGACTCTCCGGAGAAAAGCGCCTGGTTCATTCCGGAGTAAAGATCCCGGAATTCAATGGAATTCGTGGCAGGATTGTACAGCCACATATCCTGAGGCAGGCTTGCAAGCTCGTTTACAGCTGCTTTCACGGCAGCCTCATTTGCGCTTGCCCAAGTCGGATCGACCGATGCAGAATCGGAACTATCCGGATTCAGAGACAACATTGTATGAATAAAATGATATGCGCAGAGCCTCTCATACGCTGTCTGCATGACAGATGCAGTGGCTTGTCCTACCTGGCTGATTACTTCCGGAGAGACCGCATAAGCTGTAACGATTACATTCTCCCCGAACAGATCCGTTGTCTCATGCTCACTTGACTGTGCAAAAGAATTCCGGAACTTGTCGATCGCGGCATTGATTGCACTGATCTGGGAACCAATCGTATTCCAGTCGCTGTCCACGGCAAGTGTGATATTATTCACCTGTGAGAGGAAGTTGTTGATCTCCGCAATGATATCGAGGCTTTCCCCGACCACTTCTTCCTCATCTTCGATCAGAACATCTCCTTCAAAATTGGTTTCCGGAGTAATCGCCGGAGGAGGGGTTGTAGTTTCCGTGGAATCAGATTCGTAAGTTTCATCTTCCTCTGCTGCCGACAGCGAAGCAGAATCCGTCCCTTCCGGGTTCTCCTCCTCCATCGCCGATATCAGTGCAGGGTCCGTCTCCGCCGGGTCTGTCTCACTCAGTGAGGAAGCCAGGGCGGGAGCATCTGCCTCATCGCCGGCCCCATTGCCTTCTTCATCAAAGATTCCATCCTGGATCGTAGTGGTATCCGCTATGTCCTCGTCTCCGATCAGAGCATCCGCAACGCTCTCCTCGTCCGCGGCAATCGCATCCGGAATCACGCTCTGAACCGTTTCCTGGTCGCTGGTGTCGAAAAGGTCTGATGCTGTCAGGGGAGCATCCACGCTCTCCTCATTTTCCGGCAGCAGATCATCCCAGCTTTCGGCCGGAAGCAGGGAGAAATCATCCGATACAATCTCATCTCCTTCGCTCTTCAGAATCCCGTCCGCAGGATCTGACGTTTCCTCCTGCATACCCTCCTGCATACCCTCCTGCATGTCCTCCTGCAGCTGCTGCAGGGCGTGGAGAAATGCGGAAGGAGTCCAGACCGGTGTGGAAGGAAGCTTGCCGGCGGGCTTCTGTGTCTGTTTTGCAGATGGTTTCACCGTCAGTTTTGCAGCCGGTTTCGAATAGGCACCTGCAAGCGTGAGCGGTTTCTGCGCAAGCGTATCCGCAGCGCCGACCGCACCGCCTCCCTGTTTGGTGACTCCCGCATTCACATGGCTTCTTCCGCTGGCATCAACGTTCGCGGCACTGCCTGCGTCATCGTCGCCATCATCCTCGTCTGCGCCGTCATCGTCATCATCACTGTCCATGGAAGTCGAATAGCCGCTCTCGCCTCCGCCCATCGATTCGGGCATTCTGCCGCTTTTGAGGGTTTCAAGGTCCTTCTTCATGCTTTCCAGCGTAAGCTCGAGCCCCATCTTCGTCAGCTCTTCCATCTCTTCCTTCAGTTCGTCCCCCAGCATATCGTATTCCAGAAGCTTGTCGCCCTTCTTGACCCGGTCTCCCTGCTGGACATAAACGTTCTTCAGTTCATGGCTGGAATCCAACGCTACCACCTGGGTATCCTTGGAGATAATCGTTCCGCTTACCGTGCTGGAATCTCCCATACTATAAGCCGCATTATTCACGCTGGTCACAGGAACCACTTCCACCTTTACAATATTGGATTCGTGCGATCGCCGAACAAAATATGACGTAGCCGTTCCCGCACCTATGACGAGGACCGCCGTTATGAGAATAGTCTTAATCTTCATAAGCCTTTCCCTCCAGCCGCTTCAATTCTGGTCCGGTTGGAATCTGTACGTTCTGTCAGAACGCCATCAAAAATATTGCAGACACGCTTCGCGTAGGAAGCAATCTCCGGTGCATGCGTGATCATAACGATCGTCACGCCTTCATTGTTCAGTTCCTCAAACAGTTCCATCAATGCTTTGCTGGAACGAGAATCCAGCGCGCCGGTCGGCTCATCCGCGAGAAGAAGACGGGGATTGTTCACCATCGCACGCGCAATGGCGACTCTCTGCTTCTGTCCGCCGGACAGCTGCGCCGGAGTAAAGGACATACGATCCTGAAGTCCGACCCGGGTCAGAGCTGCTTTCGCGCGTCTGATGCGCTCACGCTTCCGGACCCCTGCGTAGACCAGAGGAAGCGCGACATTGTCCAGTGCGGACTGCCTGCTCAGCAGCTGGAAATTCTGGAACACAAACCCCAGATTGTTCAGCCGGATGGATGCCATATCCCTGTCATTTTTATTCAGGACATTCTCCCCGTTGAGCTCATAGGTTCCCTTTGTCGGACGATCCAGACAGCCGATGATATTCATCAGCGTGGACTTTCCCGAGCCGGACGGTCCCATGATCGCGACATACTCGCCTTCTTCCACATGAAGGGAGACGTCATGCAGGACCGGAACGATCAGCTTCGGCGTTATATAATCTTTGTCGATATGATCCAGTTTCAGAACCATGTTTCTGATTACCTCACAAGAACGAAACCATCTTCGTCTGTCTCATATTCCGGTACGGCGCGTGCACTGGCGGCGGGATCTGCTTCAGGGTCATATACATACCCTTCGCCGCTGTCCATCATCCCCAGCTCCGTCTCATCATAATACCAGTCTTCGGATTCTGTTTCGTAGGCTTCCTCGTCAAAGTAGAAGAAGTCATCTGCGCCGCCGAAGTCACCCTCTGTCTCGAAATAGCCATCTCCGTCCCATGTATACATGCTCTCCGTCTCGCCTTCTCCGGAAGCATCATTGTAATTGACCGGAAGTCCCTCCTCCAGAGAGCTCTGCGGCTGGCAGATATAGTCATCCGTGGTCAGTCCGGACAGGATCTGATGCTGCATCAGCTCTTCATCCGCATCTCCCAGCTCAACCACTCTCTTTTCCAGCTTATTCTCTGAAGAGGCTGCCCAGACATAGTGGGTTCCGTCCGCTTCATCCGCAATATAATAGTCATCGAGCCAGATCCCGGTTTTCGCGTTCTCCTGGCCGAGATCCTGCTCCAGATAGACATGCTGGCCAAGCATCAGCCCCTCCGAGTCTTCCAGATCAACATAGAACGGATAGTTTGTGGAGCCTGCGGAATTATCCGAGTCATAATAGGAGCCCTCGCTGTTATTGTTCTCTCCGCTTCCCTGGTCTGTCTTGATCTGGCCGATGGTGCCTCTCCAGAACTGGCTGGAATCCACGCGGGAGAAAACCAGAACCGATTCCCCGGTAAAGATATCCTTGATGTTCTGCTCATTTGCCTCAGCCTTGACCCGGTATGTCCCGAGCTTCAGGATCGTGATATAGGCGCTGTCTCCGCCGGACATCATATCGGCCGTCTCCGACTGATCATTGATGGCCTTCACCACGCCCTCCAGATCACAGCTGACGGTTGCATTCTTGATCTGATCCTCCAGCTTTTCGATCTCCTTCTGCTTCGACTTCTGATCAAGCTCATTCTGCTTGAGCTCATTCTCCGCAGTCAGCACCTGGATCTGCTTCTCCGGCGTATTCGCCTCCGCCTTCTGCTTCTCCAGCTCCTTCTTTTTCGCTTCGGAGGTGTCCTCCGTATTCTGCAGGCGCTCGAGGTCAATCCTTGCCTGCTCCAGCTTCGATTCGTCCTCCGTTGTGTCATACGTAAAGAGTCTCTGACCCGGCTTGACGATATCGCCTTCCTTCACATAGCACTTCTTGACCTTGCGTTCCCCCTCCAGCTTATAGTCTCTGGTTTCCTGCGGTTCAATCTTTCCCGCGAAACGGGGAATCTTCCCGGTACCGCTTCCGAGACTGGCAATCACCTGAATGCTGTCCACATACACAGCGTTGGCATCTGTAGAAGACACTCTGCCTGTCGCTTTCTCAGCGGAGGACTGATACCCCGGGATGACCTTTTCCATCACGCCGGGAAACCAACGATCTATATACCCCATCTGCAGGCAATAATAAAAACCGCCGCATACAATTGCCAGAATCAAAAATAAAGTAACTGCTTTCCTCATAGGTGCCGGTAACTCCCTTTATGTTCACGTCCTCTACATCTTCTATCCTTGTAATACGATAAACATGCTCTCATGTCATCGATATCATACCTCTGTTCTGTGTAGAATCCGTGTTTTTTATGTAGTTCTATTCTACCACATATATCACAAAAACCTCCGGAGGAAAGCCGGAGGCTTTTTTTAAGATATTTTTAAATCTGCGCTTTTTCGCGGATGGATATTCCGAGTTCTTCCAGCTGCGCCGCGGAAACCTCACCGGGCGCCTGCGTCATGAGATCGGAGGAATCCTTCACCTTCGGAAATGCGATGACATCGCGGATCGAATCCAGTCCAAGCATCATCATGACGACACGGTCAAGTCCGTAGGCAAGTCCCGCATGGGGCGGAACACCGTAACGGAACGCATTCAGCAGGAAGCTGAACTGCTCAGATGCCTGCTCTTTCGTGAATCCGAGGCACTCAAACATCTTCTCCTGTATATCAGACTGATGGATACGGACCGAACCGCCGCCGATCTCCGCTCCGTTCAGAACAATGTCATACGCCTTTGCGCGGATCTTTGACAGATCCTTGCCCGGCTCAAGCCAGGAAAGATCTTCTTCCATCGGCATGGTAAAGGGATGATGCATCGCCTGGAACCGGTTTTCCTCCTCGCTCCATTCAAACTGCGGGAACTCCACAATCCACAGGAACTCGAACCGCGAACGATCGATCAGGTCAAGCTGCTTTGCGAGGTGGCACCTGAGCGCGCCCATCGTCTCCGATACCAGCTTGAACTTGTCCGCGCCAAACAGAATCAGATCCCCCTTTTCGGCACCGGCCGCATGAATCAGGGCTTCGATCTCCTCTTCCTTCATGAACTTCGCAAAGGAGCACTTCGTTCCGCTCTCCTTCACCTGTATATAGGCAAGGCCCTTCAGTCCGTACCCTCTGACAAATTCCGTCAGCGCGTCAATCTTCTTGCGCGGCATCTCTGCCTGGCCCTTCACGGTAATGCAGCGGACGTATCCGCCATTCTTTACGCAATCCGCAAATACGCCAAATCCGCAGTCCTTCACGACGTCTGATACATCAACCAGCTCCATTCCGAACCGAAGATCCGGCTTGTCCGAGCCATAACGGTTCATCGCGTCGATCCACTTCATGCGGCGGAATGGTACGGTAATGTCGACGTCCAGCACTTCCTTCCACAGATACTGAAGCAGACGCTCATTGACATCGATCACATCATCAATGTCCACAAAGCTCAGCTCCATATCCATCTGGGTGAATTCCGGCTGGCGGTCAGCACGCAGGTCTTCATCACGGAAGCAGCGCGCGAGCTGGAAATAGCGGTCATATCCTGCCACCATCAACAGCTGCTTGTAGAGCTGCGGGGACTGGGGAAGGGCAAAGAAGGATCCCGGATAGATCCTGCTTGGCACCAGGTAATCACGGGCTCCCTCCGGTGTGCTCTTTCCAAGCATGGGAGTCTCGATCTCCAGGAAGCCTTCCTTTGCCATGAATTCTCTTGACAGCTGCGCGACCCGGCTCTTTACCATCAGGTTTCTCTGAATGTCAGGGCGGCGCAGATCCAGCGTACGGTTCTTCAGCCGAAGTTCCTCTTTCGTCTGGCTGTTCTCCTCAATCGGGAACGGAGGTGTTTCCGACTCGGACAGAATCCGCAGCTGTGTCGCACACAGCTCCATGGTTCCCGTCTTCAGCTTATCATTGACGGCTCCGCCCCGCTTCTGCACAACGCCTGTAACCGCAAGCACGAACTCACTGCGGATCTGCCCCGCCTTCGCGAATCCTTCCGCGCCGATCATGGTCTCGTCGAACAGAATCTGCATGATGCCGGACCGGTCTCTCAGATCCACAAAGATCAGGGAGCCGAGATTTCTCCTCTTCTGCGTCCAGCCCATCAGGGTCAGTGTTTTTCCGATCATATCCTCCGTGACTTCGCCGCACCTTACACTGCGTCTGAGTCCCTGCATTGATTCAGCCATGTACCATATCCTCCTCACACCCGCAGACTGCACGCTTCCTGCGGATCATTTCATCAATTCGTTCGAGATAATTCCGAATGTCCTTCACATTCTCAACTCTCTCGATCCGGCCGTCCTCATATACAATCTTGGTAGAGCCGGCCGCGCCAAGGGCAAGTATACACTCAACCTCTTCCATTATCAAGATATTATACAGCCCGGCTTTGTCTGGCTTTGCATATCCGACATTCTCAAAATTGCCTGCCATATTCTTCTGCCGGTACAGATAATACGGGGTCATATTCAGCCGCCGGCACCCTTCCTCGCACAGGTTCATGATCCGGTCTGATGCCTGAAATGAGATCTTCTCATATTCGTCCATATGAAGTGCCAGCCGCGCTGCCCGCTTCAGTGCAAGTGCGTGCACCGTCACGTCATCCGGATCCAGTGCCTCAATCCTCTCCATCGTGTGCCGGACCTCTTCCAGTCCCTCACCGGGAAGGCCGACGATCAGATCCATGTTGATATTATCATATCCCAGAGAGCGTGCCGCTTCATATGCGCGGATCGTGTCCTCCACCGTATGCCTGCGCCCGATCAGATCCAGCGTCTTCTGATTCATGGTCTGCGGGTTCACGCTGATCCGGGTGACAGGATGCGTGCGGATCGCCTCCAGCTTCTCCCGGGTAATACTGTCCGGGCGCCCTGCCTCCAGCGTGAATTCCATCACATGGGACAGATCAAAATGCTTCTCCACTGCGCTCAGAAGACGGTCCAGCTGCGCAGGACTCAGGGTCGTCGGTGTTCCTCCGCCGATGTAGACCGTGTGGAGCGTCTTGCCCGGGAAGCAGCTTCTGCACTCTGCCATCTCCAGAAGGAGTGCATCCAGATACTCGTCCACCCGCTTCTCCCATAGCGCATACGGACTTGAGGAGAAAGAGCAGTACAGGCAGATACTGGGACAGAAAGGAATCCCGATGTACAGACTGTAACCATTCTTCGTATCTATGCCACTCAGAATCTCCCGCTCTCTTAAGGCCGTCCTCACGGCAAGATCCGCCTTCTTCCGGCTGACATAGTACCGGTTTTCCATCTGGCTGACAGCCTGTTCACGGCCTTCCGGAAGATATTGCATGGCAAGCTTTACCGGGCGGATCCCGGTCAGATTTCCCCAGGGCAGATCGCTTCCCTTCAGCTGCCGCAGCATCTCATACAGATTCCGTTTGATCAGATTCTTATAGGTGCTCCGGTCAGAATCGGGAACAACGCTGATCTCTCGTTTCCATTCCCCGGCCTCCAGGTCAATCCGCTCCGGTCCGATCATCGTCCGCACGAACAGATCCGGTTTCTCCGCGGGCTCAGTGCCCGGATCTATGACACTGGTGCGGACCCCCGGGTAAAATGCGATCACCAGGGTGTAGATGTCGTATTCAAAGCTCCTGTCATTCAGAACGATCACAATCTGATTCATGGATGATGCCTTTCGCCGCCTGCCTGTAGGTTCAAGAACGCCAACGGCGTTCTTGCCGCGGTGCTGCGTGCCAGTGGCACGCGTTTAGCGCCGACCGGAGCGAAGCGGAGAACGCGCTCGGTACGACGCACCTTCCTCTGAACGCGGCTGAGATAAAAACCCCTGCCTGTTACAGGAAGGGGTTATTCTTTCTTTCATGTCCGATGCTGGTTTTGGGACCATGTCCGGGAAAGACCACCGTGTCATCCGGAAGCGTCATCAGCTTTTCCCGCACGGAGCGAAGAAGCTGAAGTGTGTTGCCGCCCGGGAAATCGCTTCTTCCGATGGATTCCCGAAACAGGGTGTCGCCTGTAAAGACGATCTTTTCCTCCGGAAAATAGAAGCATCCCCCTCCGACGGTATGTCCCGGGGTCAGCAGCGTCTTCATGCTCGTTCCGAGAACGGGAACCGTCTGATTGTCTATAAAAAACAGATCGGGCTCGGTAACTCTCGGATGTCCCATATTCATAGACAGATTGTACCGGACGGAAATGATTGCCTCCTCCTCTTCCTTCATCACGAACGTCAGGAGGCCATATTTTCTCTTGAGATCATTTGCAGCGCCAAAATGGTCATCATGACCATGCGTGATCCAGATTGCGGCCGGATGAAGCTTCTCCTCCTCTATGCACTGTACGATCTCATCGAATCCGTCTGACGGATCAATCACAACGCACTCTTTTGTCTGTGCATTCCATACGATGTAGGTGTTCGTCGGGAGCATTCCAAGCTCCAGGCAACGGACCTGAATCTCTGCCATTCTCTTTTACCCCGTGGTTCTTCTGACATCAATCACGCTCTCCACCTGCCTGATCTTCCCGATCAGATCCGCAAGGGCATCCTTGCCGGGAACCTCGAACTCATAGCTGATCGTGACGGTTCCGCTCTTGCTCATGCGGGAAGCAACACTGCGCACATCGATGTGCCGTTCCGTGAAGATCTTCGTGATATCCACGAGCAGACCGGTTCGATTGTGTGCGAAGATCCGGATCTCGGCCAGGTAGAGCTTTCCGTTTCTGCCGTCATCCTTCAGTGCAGCGGTCGACCATTCGACATCAATCAGTCTTGCCTGCTCTTCTTCGGTGAGCCCGGTCACGTTGACGCAATCCTTCCTGTGCACCGTCACACCCCGTCCCCGGGTAATGAAGCCTACGATCTCATCTCCCGGAACAGGACTGCAGCACTTTGACAGGCGAACGGATACGCCGTCAATCCCGCGGACAATAATTCCTGTCTTCGACCGCGTAACCTTCGGACGCTCGCCCTTCGCGCTATGCGCAAGAATGTCCTCGTCCGTCAGGGCCCTGATATGATCCTTGTCATAACACTCCTGCAGCCGGTTGACGATCTGGCCTTCCTTCAGGCCGCCGTGCCCGATCGCCGCAAGAACGCTTTCCCAGTCCTTGAACCCATACTTCTTTGTCACCGTCTCTGTGTATTCGGGCTTCAGAAGCTCTGACAGATTCAGGCCTTTCGTTTTGCAGAAGGAAGCAAGCAGCTCCTTTCCGCGGATGATGTTGTCTTCTTTTCGCTCATGCTTGAACCATTGATTAATCTTGTTCTTCGCCTGCGTACTCCGGACGATCTTCAGCCAGTCGGCACTGGGTCCTTTTGAGTTCTGGCTTGTGATGATCTCGATCCGGTCGCCGTTCTGAATCTGGTAATCGATGGTGACAAGCTTTCCGTTTACACGCGCACCGACCATGGTATTTCCGACAGCCGAATGGATGCTGTAAGCAAAATCGATCGGTGTCGATCCGTTCGGAAGCGTCTTGACGTCTCCGGAGGGCGTAAAGCAGTACACACTGTCATTGAACAGATTCAGGTCGCTCTTCAGAAGCGATAAGAATTCCTTATTGTCTGATTCCTGCTGCCATTCCAGAATCTGCCGGAGCCAGATCAGCTTCTCCTCCTCCTGCCGCTCGGAGGTTACCTTCTTTCCGTCAGACGTCTCTTTGTATTTCCAGTGTGCCGCGATACCGTATTCCGCCACTCTGTGCATGTCAAAGGTACGGATCTGAATCTCAAAGGGCGTTCCGCCCGGCCCGATCAGCGTTGTATGAAGCGACTGGTACATGTTCTGCTTCGGCATCGCGATGTAATCCTTGAACCGCCCCGGCACCGGCTTGTACATCTCATGAATCACGCCAAGCGCGCCATAGCAGTCCCGCACGGTATCAACGATAATCCGCACGGCAAACAGGTCATAGATCTGGTCTATGGTCTTCCCCTGGTTCACCATCTTCTTGTAGATGGAAAACAGATGCTTCGCCCGCCCGTAGATCTCGGCATGGATGCCCGCCTTGGTGATATGCACCTCGACATTTCTTACTATCTCATTGATGAAGCTCTGACGTTCCCCCTTCTTCAGAGAAACCTTCTCCACAAGATCATAATAGACCTCCGGCTCCAGATACTTCAGGGACAGATCATCCAGTTCGACCTTGATCTTGCTGATACCAAGGCGCTGTGCAATCGGCGCATAGATCTCTCTTGTCTCTCTCGCCTTCTCCTTCTGCTTCTCCGGACGCATGTACTGAAGCGTGCGCATATTGTGCAGGCGGTCCGCCAGCTTGATCATGATAACCCGGATGTCCTTCGCCATTGCAAGGAACATCTTCCGGAGATTCTCTGCCTGCGTATCCAGCTTATCCGTAGAATAATTCAGACGTCCCAGCTTGGTAACCCCATCCACAAGCAGAGCCACTTCGGGGCCGAACTCCTGCTGGATCTCCTCCTCCGTCATGATCGTATCTTCCACAACGTCATGAAGAAGTCCTGCTACGATCGTCTCCTTATCCAGCTCGAGATCTGCCAGAATAATGGCAACGCAGAGCGGATGGATGATATAGGGCTCCCCGGACTTTCTCTTCTGGTCTTTATGCGCTTCATAAGCGATCCGGTATGCCTTGTCGATGATGGAAATGTCATCGGACGGATGATACTTCCTGATTCCGGCGACAAGCTCTCCATACAGCTCCTGCGGACTGGTAAAATCCTGCATCGCTTTCGCGGAGGAATCCGCTTCCTGTATCTGGGCACGCTCCGCATCCGAAAGCTTTCCGTCTTCCCGGGGCATGACAAAAGCGTTCATGTCCTTATTCAGATTTGCTTCGGTCTCCAGGACCGCACTCCGTTCTTCTGCCATACAGACCGCCTGTTCTCAGCCTCTGTCTACTGTCCGTACTTCCCGTCATCACGAAACAATATCAGATCGATATAAACCGATCTGATATGATTGCCTTCTTCGATTCTTTATTTTCCTTCGTAGGTGATGACCGTCTCTACATCGTATCCCTTCAGCTTCTCTCTGCCGTTCAGACCTGCAAGCTCCATCAGGAAGACGCACTTCTTTACAACACCGCCAAGCTTCTCAATCAGCTTCACGGCGGCCGCAACGGTTCCGCCCGTCGCGATCAGATCATCCACGACCACAACCTTCTGGCCTTTCTTGATGGAGTCCTTATGCATCTCGATGGTGGCACTTCCGTACTCCAGATCATACGTCTGCTCGATGGTCTCACAGGGAAGCTTTCCCTTTTTGCGCACCAGCACAAACGGCTTATGAAGATTATACGCAAGAGGCATGCCGAATATGAATCCGCGGGATTCAAGTCCCACGATGACATCCACATCATCCGGGTCGCCGATCAGCTTCTGCATCTCGTTGATCGCAAGCTCCAGTCCGTCGGCGTCGGCGAGTACGCTGGTCACATCACGAAACATAATCCCGGGTTCCGGAAAATCCGGAATCGTTCTAACATAATCTTCCACTTTCTTCATCGTCAGATTCCCTCCTGCGTCTGGAATTTTTGGAAAGGCATCCATGGCTTTGGATGCCGCAAAAACAATTTTCAGTATATCATCTGCCCCAATTGCTTGCAATAACCTCTCCGTTATCCCTTGTTGTAGATCAGAGCCATCAGTTCTACGTCAGAGTCCGTATTATTCTCGATCGAATGGCCTTCCCCGGGCTCGATCAGACAGACATCTCCGGGATGCGCAAGCTGCGGAACGCGGTCATTTCCCAGGAAGGTTGCTTCCCCTTTCAGGATATAATAGGGTTCCGTCTCCCCCTCGTGAATATGCCATCCAATGCTGGCCCCCGGCGGCAGTACAAGCCTTGCATACAGCCGGCCGTGTCCGTCCAGCTCTTCCTTCGTCAGGATGTCATGGACCGTTACGGTGCCTCTTCCGTCGCGCATGTGTTCTCTGTAAGCTGTTCCTTCATGCCTGATCATGATAATCCCTCCTCCCATAATGCAGTTTTTGAAGTTGACTTACTGTTCTCGGATGCCGATTTTGTAATCTCGTTTTCTTCGTCTTTCAGACTCGAAACCGAGAACAAAATCTGGCTCCCTTTCTCTTCGCTTTTCAATATCAAGTATGCCGCTGCGTTCTGTTAAAATGAACCGCTGGTATGGGAGCTTCCGCTCGAAGAAGAAAAGCTTCCGCCTCCTGAGCCGGAGTCGCTCTTTTGCTGCGGACTGTACGTTCTCGAAACAAGCGTGCGGATGTAGCGGTCTTCCCGATTCGTGAAAGCCACCCTGTCGCCGGCGACATATTCCGCTGCGTTATTTGCCTTCTGTGTATTCTGCATCGAACCGCGCATCATCGCCGCAATCCCGTATCCAAACAGAAGGGCCAGAATCGCCGGTACGAAGATACCGATCATTCTGCCGGTGGTGTCGTTCTTAAAGCTGATCTGCTTTCCCTTTGCGGCAACCTTCAGAACGTCATCGGCTCCGTCCAGGAAGTCGCGAACTCCCTCGGCCCACTCGTTCCCCTTGAGATCATCCAGGAACGCGTCTCTGATCATTTCCCGTCCATAAACCGGGAACGCCCAGTTTGCGTAATCTCCGGAAACGCAGATGTCATACTTTCTCTCCTGCACCGCAACCGTCAGAAGAATCGAATCCTTCCAGTCCGTGTTCGTATTCTGTATATGCTTTTCCTTTTTCTGCGTTGTTCCGATGCCGATGGCATATCCGGCGCGCAGCTCTTCGCTCAGCGTCGAGATATTGCCGCTCCATGTATAGTTATCCCTGCTTCCGACCAGCGTTACATAGACGCCGACATCATATTGATCGGCCAGATCCTGTGCTTTCTGCGTCAATTCCTGCTCCTGCGCATCCGACAGTACATCTGCCTCATCCATGATAACAGGAAGATTCTTTCCCCAGTCCTCCGGAGACAGCGCATAGGCAGGAAGCGTCTGCTGTACCTGGTCAAATGTATAGCGATACCTTCCGTAGGTTCCTTCAATCCTTCCCGATGTCATCGTGCCTTTGAATTCCCTGTTCAGATGATCGGTAAAGGAGAATGCGTCTCCCTCCTGCTCCCAGCGAATGAAAAAAGCGCTCTGATTGAACAGGAACACACCTGTGCCGTCTTCATTCAGCGCAATATAATCGCTTCTCCAGGTCGGGTCCCCCTCCTCATCTCCATCCAGACTTCCGGAGGATTCCCGTGTATTGGCATAATAGACGGTCGGGCCTCCCTCCACAGACGGGGTCTGCCCTGTGCCGTTTTGCGAAAACGCTGCCGCAGCTTCCGTCTCTTTCTCCCCTTTTCCGGCATCTTCCGCGATGTCCGCCGCATCCTCTTCTTCCGCTGCGTCAATCGCGCCGCTCAATGAGGAGTCACTTTCGATATAGATGTAATCATAGTCCAGATAGCTGACATTGATCACACCACCCGCAAGTGTACCGACAGACTTCTCTCCGTCTTCATCCGTGAAGGAAAATGTGTCACCGGTCAGTTCCCAGTTCAGCTTGTAGACAACTTCGTTGAACAGGATCTCGCCGGTTCCGTCTTCATTCAGAAGAATGTACTCGCCATCGAAATTGTAGTCGGTTCCGTCCTTTGCGCATCCGGCAGCCTCATATCTTCCCGCTGCCTCCGGTGCGGACGCATAGAGCACGGCGGAATACAGAATCAGCGCGCAGGCCGTAAGGAACAGGACCGCAGATAGTTTTCTGATCGTTTTCATAGCCGCCTCCTTCTCAGAACCCAGACAGAATAAACTGGACCAGTATATAGAACAGGACAAACAGAGCCGCGGAGATCCCTCCGAACAATCCCATGAACCTGCCCTTATCCACAGGAAGATCTCCCACAAACTTGCCGGTCTGGCCGTTCATGGCGTAGAGATAATTCTTCCCGTTCCAGCCCACCTTCAGAATATAAACCGGCAGGAGCGCGTAATGCACCTCACCCTTTGAGAAGGATACCCTGCTCCCATAGGGAAGGACACTGGCGTAAGGCCCCTTGCGCGCGTCCATAAAGGCAATATTCTGGGCACTCTCTACCGCGCGCGTCTTCGCCCGGTCAGAACTCTCATCAATGGAGACATCGCTTCTGTCTGCCAGATAACCCGGCAGATAAGAGGTGGAAAACTGCGTCATCTGGGAATAGTCATATGGCTCCAGGCTGTCCATCAGATCATCCGGCATGTTTCTGGATGCGTCCGTAGGAATGAATCGGAAGCCGACATCTACAGAACGGCGGATGGAAAACTGGCTCCTTCTGGTAACGATATAATCCCCCTCCCGGTGTGTCGAGGAATTCTCGCCCAGGAAAGAATAATCTCCGCTCACATTGCTGTCGAACAGCCAGAACGGCACATAGATCCCCCTCAGCTTTTCGATCGTACTATTGGAAGAGAAGGTCTTGGGAAGCAGGACTCTCTTCTTGCAGAACTTCTGGTAGGCCGCGGCAGCCGCCTTCTGATCCAGCTTGAACGGAATAATGTACTGAGGCCGCATCGAACCGCTCAGCTTGGATTCTATGATCGTCGGATTGCCGCAGTACGGGCAGGAGGTCGCAGCGGTAGAAGCCTCTGCCAGAATCTCACCTCCGCAGCTCGGGCAGGAGTAGGCAACCATGTTTGCGGAATCCTCTCCCCAGTCAGCAGGAATCGTAGACGCGTCCCATTTTCCGCCGACGGTAATCTCGTCCTCTTTCCGGGACATCACATCGGCTTCCGCTTCCTGGTCAAATTCAACCTGCTGCTTGCCTTTCCCCTTGTCGCCGTACATCTCGGCAATCTCATCCGGCTTGTAGACGGACAGACAATAATCGCACTTCAATTTTCCGCTCGCGGAGTCAAAATGCAAAGGACCTCCGCAGGAGGGGCACTTATAGTTTACGGTTTTATTTGCCATGCTTCTTACCTCTTTTATCCTGTCGTCCTCCGGCAAACAGATCTCATATGTCTGCGGTATATCAGGGCTTTTGGCCCTTATCTCATACTATACCACAAAGCGGCGCATCAAGCGGGGATTAATATGATTTTTCTCTTGAATCGTTTCGGTTTAATACCTGACTTCCATTAGAGTAAGCCCGGAGGCAGGAGCTGTATGGCTGGCTGCGCCTTTCTCGCACCGCGCAAGGATTTGGCCGATCTGACCGGGAGATTGTTTCCCGGAGCCAACCTCCACCAGTTCCCCTGTCATCAGCCGTACCATATGATTCAGGAATCCGTCTCCGTAATAATCCAATACGATCAGGTCATCTCCGGATCGATGAATGTCAATCTTTGTCACGGTACGCACTGTGCTCTTTTTCATTTTCAGTCCGCAGAAAGAAGCGAAGTCGTGGCGTCCGGTCAGGTACTGGGCACCTTCTTTCATCCGTTCCACATCAAGCTTCTCTTTGTACTGCCACAAGAACCGTCGATTGACCACATCGCTCACCACGCTGGTGCGGATCCGGTACTGATACCACTTTGAGCTGGTCAGGTATCTGGCATGAAATCTGTCTGACGCCCTTACCAGGCGGGAAACCGCGATATCCTCCGGAAGATACTGGTTCAGCGCCGCAAATAGCGCGGCATCCTCCGCTTCCCTTCGCATGGAGTTTTGCATTCCGGAAGAAGCATCCCCGATCAGACACCTGAGATTCTCCTCCGGAACCTTGAAGCTCGCCGTCTGGCCCAGGGCATGGACGCCGGCATCTGTTCTGCCGGCACCGAATACCTCGACCGGCATCTCCATCAGCCTGGTCAGCAGCGTCTCCAGTTTTCCCTGAATGGTATTTTCCACGCCGGGCTGCTTCTGCCAGCCTCTGTAACGTGTCCCTTCATACTGAAGGGTCATCTTGTAATTGATCAGGTACATTCTTCTCAGCCTCCGATCATATAAAGAAGCCCTCTTTCCGAACCAACCGGAAAAAGGGCTTCTCCCGCGTGCGCGACAAGATTCGAACTCGCGACCTTCTGGTCCGTAGCCAGACGCTCTATCCAGCTGAGCTACGCACACACAGTGTTTTGACAAGTTCGTATCCTACACCACTCAACCGCTTTTGTCAAGCACTATATCAAAACCGCTTTTGATTCCAAGGATCCGGTTACAGGTCAGGGTATGACCGGTAACCGGATCTGTGATAAAATATTTCCATATAGAAATAAAGTCAGGAAAGGGGCGTCCATGAAGAGCAAGCATCATTCCCGTCATCCACATCCATACACGCTTTCTTCCGGCTTCTTCAGCGTCCTGAAAAGAGCGTTTCCGGTTTTTCATCTTGGCTGGATGCTCTTCTATTCGCTGGTCTTCACCGCTGTTATCTTTGCGGCCATGCACGGTCTTGACTGGCTGAGCTCCGCGCTGATCACATCAACCGGCTTCAGTGCGCTTACCAGCGCAAACTTTCAGGTATTCCTGCGCGCGTGGCAGGGATATGCCGTGATTCTTCTGCTTCTTCTTTCTCTCGGTGTCGTCGGCGCCGTTGTCATGAACGGAGTGATCTTTCTTTCCGATGACATGCTTCATCAAAGACAGGTTCACCCGGGCAGGATTGCAAAAAAGAGCGTCCGCTCGATCCGGCTGTTTTTGTGCAGGGAAGCGATTCCGACGATTCTGTATTACTATGTTTTTGT
Source organism: uncultured Lachnospiraceae bacterium (assembly GCA_902799015.1). Classification (GTDB taxonomy): domain Bacteria; phylum Bacillota; class Clostridia; order Lachnospirales; family Lachnospiraceae; genus Porcincola. Next base: position 33,073 of record CADBZI010000019.1, read on the forward strand.
CCTGTTTTTCTCCATATCGCTTCTTTCCGTCGTACCGAATCCTTTTGAGATTCCGGGATATTTCCGTTATCTGATCAGCAAGCGGATTCTGTCTCTGATCCTGTACTTTGCGGCTTTTGTCCTGATCTGCATTCCGCTGCTGCGCAATCCTTTGCTTCTGCATGAGATTCTTCTGAAGCAGGAAAGACCTGCCATTGCCAGAAGAAGAACGCGTGATTATGTCCGGTTCCACCACCGGTATCTCTTCCGGGAGATTCTGCTTTCGGTTCTTGTATTTTGCGCCGCCTTGATCGTTTCCGCCGGTATCTTTCTGTATTTTCCCCTGTTGATTCAGACGGTCTTTTCTTTTTTGCCGCTTGCGCCGCGCAGAATTCTGGTTCTGTCCGCTTCCTGGATCGGGCTTGCCATTCTGATGCTCACAGTTCTTCTCGCGCTGTGGATTCTTCCGGTAAAGACCTGCTATCTGCTCCATTCCATGGACCATACCTCTTTCCCGGTTCAAAAGCGCAGAACGAACCACGGTATCCCCGTATGGGTCTGGCTGATCTGCCTTGCCGGTCTTCTGATTGTGACCACAATTTCATATGTCCAGTTCAATTATCTGTTTCCGCCGGCAAAAAACATTGAAGCCGTCGTGCACCGGCTGGGAGGAGATCTGGATACGGAGAATACCCTGGAAGGAATGGATCTGGCCATGGAGCTGGGGGCGCCGGCAATGGAAACAGATATTCAGAGGACAAAGGACGGAGAATATGTCATCTTCCATGACAGTACACTGAAAAGGCTGTGCGGGATGAACACCAGCATTCATGATATGACCCTGGAAGAAGTCCGTGCGGTCAGGCTTCCCAGCCCTGACTGGAACAGCCGCCGCATCCCGCTTCTTTCCGAAGTGCTGGACAAGGCCAAAGGTCATGTAAGGCTCTATCTTGAGCTCAAAGGCAGTGACGCGGATGTCCGGATGGCACAGGATGTCGCAAGAATGGTCCGGGAGCGGGATATGGAGGATGAATGTGTCATGATCTCCATGAACTATAACCTCATCAATTATATCTCCCGCAGAATCCCGGACATCCAGTGCGGGTATCTTTATTTCTTCGCGTATGGTTCTCCTTCGTCCCTTGCCGGGAATATCCTTCTCGCCCAATCCAACGCCATCAGCATGCAGCGTACCAGAGCGATCCATTCCAAAGGAAAAAGAATGTACTGCTGGACTGTCAACAGCCGGAAGACGGCTCAGAATATGGTGCGGCAGCGTGTAGACGGTATCATCTCAGACCGCTACGATATCATTTCCTCGGTTTTGAATCATATGGAATCCAGAAATGACTATGAGCGCATCATGGATGTCCTGCTTCGGTAATACCGAAGAAAGATCTTCTGCCCAGATGACAATCAGGCGTACGGCAGAAGCCGTACGCCTGTATTTCCATTCACGCTTTCTTCTAATCCGAATGCTGCTTTACGCAAGCAGCTGGGCGATCGTCTTCACAGCTTCCTCTTCGTCTTCCCCATCCGCATAGATCTTGATCTTTGGAGAATCCTGGCTGGCAAGCACCATGACACCCATAATGCTTTTTGCATTCACCCTTTTGTTGTTCACCTCAAAGGTAATCACACTCTTGTATGCACACGCCGTCTGAACAATATGCGGAATCATCTTTCCGATATTGTCTCCCTGTTTTCCACTGATACTCTGACTGATCATTGCTTTTCCTCCCACGCTTCAGCATGCAGGGATTGCATGAATCCCGGCTAACGTACATTTAACCCAGAATCCATACTATCACAATGAATATATGCGGTCAATCTCAGATTCGCCCAAAGAATCCGCCGGAAAGCAGAGCATATTTCACCAATTTGAACACAGAGAAAGCGGGGGCCCTTCCGGACCCCCGCTGAAAAAATACCAGTCGGATCAATTCTGCTTCGCTTTGATCGCAGCCTGGGCGGCAGCCAGTCTCGCAATCGGGACACGGAACGGAGAACAGGATACATAATCCAGT
>CADBZI010000020.1 GCA_902799015.1 uncultured Lachnospiraceae bacterium
CGAGGACCGCATTCGCATCTCCCGTCACAATCCTGTAATCCTCGTTCGGTGGCGGAATGATAATTCTCTGCGTAAGGAGCCCTCGCCACGTCCACCCCTTCACAGTCACTGTTTCGGAGTTCGTCGTTTCCTCCTGGAATTCAAACATTCCGCCAAGTTCAGTGCCCTCTATGTAGTCGATGATGCCAGGATCTGGGGTTCCTCGATCCTGGATGAGATTGAAGGGTTCTTTGAGGATGATGATATCACCGCAATTGTGATGACAGACGCTATGCGGAAGAATGAGTGTGATCTCGCGGATCTGATCTGTGAGATTGTGCCCGGCGTTCCAGGGCGCTGCAGTTCTTCCGCACTGCAGGATCTGGGAGATGGGATCGGGAAATCCCTCTTTATGCTGGACAGAAAGGGCACCGTTGAGGCCGCATCCTCATCGGAGTACGATTTTTCCGGACTCTTTGATGAGAACTCTGAGTGGGCGCCTCTTCGTGCTGTACTGGAAGGGAAGGCAGATCATGTTTTCACGATTGTAGGTGAGGGGAACACGGCCAGCGTCTGCCTGGGGGTGAGGCGGCAGGGCAACCTCGGCATGCTGGTTTATCTGGATTATGTTACCATACCGGTTTCCATCGAGGGATACTATTCGAATTATAAGGTGCCGGACGGACTGCTGCTGGTTACCGTTGATGCGCAGTCCGGAATGATCCTGTCCAGCTCTCAGGACGCTTATTCCGGCATGGATGCGTCTGCAATCGGCTTAAAGGACGAGACACTGCGCAATGGCTTCGCCGGAGATGTTCTGATCAACGGAACAAACTACTTTGTTCAGACCAGAAGCGGTGAGGAAAGGGTCAGCCTGATCGCAGCTGATCTTACGTACCTGACAAAGAAGTACCTTCCGGTGATTCTTCTGACCGTCGCTGCCGGACTGGTGCTGGTCATTCTTCTGTTCTGGGCGGTGGGAACCCTTCAGAAAAAAACGTGGCGGAATCTGATGGTACAGGAACCGCACGCGCAGACCTCTGATTTCGGCCGCGAAGAGAAAAAGAAAAACCGAAGAATAGAGCAGCAGACGAAAGCGCTTCGGGAGAAAGAAAAGGAGAATACGGAGGAGAAAGAGCAGGAAGAGAAAGAGCAGGAAGAGACTGCTTCGTTCTACAGAGAAAGCGACGGAAATCTGCGCTCGGATCGCTCGGCTGTAGGACGCTGGCTGACTCTGAGAACGCCATTTCACAGTATGTCAGCAGATGAGAAGTTCCGGTTCGTGCTGCACATTCTGGTCATTCTGGCGTTTGCGTGCGCTTATTTCCTGTATCAGGGCAAGGAGAAAAACGGGATTAAGGGAAGCGCATTCGCCTTCCTTCTGCAGCATACCTGGCAGAACGGATTCAATATCTATGCAATCTGTTACGCGATCCTTGTGATCATTCTCATCTTTGCCGTGACGATTCTGATTCGGAGACTGGTTCTTCTGATCAGTAAAAACTTCGGCAGCAGAGGAGAGACGATCGGCAGGCTGATCGGCAGCTTTATCGGTTATCTGTCGGTGATCGGCGCAATCGGGTACAGCCTGATGTATCTTGGCGTGAATACGATGACAATTCTTGCATCTGCCGGAATTGTCGGCCTGGGCATCAGCATCGGCGCCAAGGATCTGATCGCGGATATCCTTGCCGGAGTCTCGATCGTGTTCGAGGGAGAATTCCGTACCGGGGACATCGTAGAGATCGGCGGGTTCCGGGGGCAGGTGGAAGAGATCGGTATCCGTACAACGAAGGTAATGGCATTGGGCAATGTGAAGGTGTTCCGCAACAGTGAGGTCAGCGGGGTAATCAATCTGACCCAGCGGTATTCGATTGCCAGTGTCAAGGTTTCCGTGAGCAGGGCGGAACCCCTGGAGAAGGTGGAGGAAATCTTCAAAAGAGAACTGCCCGCGATTCGGGAAAAGATTCCTCAGGCAGTGGAGGATATCTCCATGAGTGGTCTGGTAGAGGTGAATACTGCAAATGTCATTCTGGCATTTTCCACAAAATGCAGGGAATCGGACCGCTATGGCATTGAGCTGAGGCTCAAGCGGGAATTAGATCTTTTGATGGAGCGGGAAAACATAGGATCCTGGGGACTTTGGAAGAAACCGGAAGGCTATATGCCGCCGCCATTATGATTCCGGGGTGCGGACAGGAGGAAATCGCGATGAAGCATCCGTTCAAGATTCTGATCAATGTTCTTCGTCATACCGGGGCTGACAAATTTTTGTTGTCCTATGTTGCTTTCTTTTTTGCCGATGCGGCGTTGATCTGGCTTTTTGAGCCGACGTTCACATCCTATCGCACATCACTTTGGTATTGCTATGCGGTGGTCTCCACCGCAGGGTTTGGAGATGTCGTGGTGACGACAGCGATTCCCCGGATTCTGTCTGTCGTACTGACGGCGTACTCGGTCCTGATCATTGCCATCGTGACCGGTGTTGTCGTGAACTATTATACACAGATGATAGAGATGAAGAATAAGGAAACGCTTTCTTCTTTTCTTGACCGGCTGGAAAGACTTCCGGAGCTGTCCGGGGAGGAACTGGAGTCACTTTCCGCTTCGGTGCGGCATTTCCGGAGAACCGGGAAGAGGGAACCGGACGCGTAAGAAAAAAGAAAAGAGCAGACAAAAACAGGTAGCGAAACCGGGAATGGCAAGATATACTGTGTAAGAGAACAACCTCAGCCATATTTTCATCCGCGCAGGGTGGGGCGGCTTGGGGCTTTCACAGGGGGAGAGGTTCCCGGACAAGGAGAATAAGGAGAGGAGGTCCTTACATGAGTTCTTTTTTTGCATGGGTGCTGACAATGCTTCTTTCGTTTGGCGCAGGCGTCTCCGCCGGCCGTGATTATCAGAAGGACACGGAACTGGAGCAGAAGGTTCAGGCACATATGGATGTGATCGTAGATGAAGCGGCAGGCATTGTGGATGATGTGGCGGAAGCTGCGAAAGACCGGAAGGAAACCGCGGAGTCCGAGCTCAAGGAAAGTGACGGGTACAAGAAGGCAGAGGAATTCGCCAGCGATGTCCAGGAGATCGCGGATAACACGAAGGCGGATATTGAAGATCACTTCGGATCGGAAGAGACAGAGACAGAGGCAGAGCTCCAGACGGAAGCGGCGGATTTGAGCTGATGAGGATCGGAAAGACGCAGAATGCTTAGGATCAAAAACATTCACAAGGAATACAGGACAGGTACGCTCGTTCAGAAAGCTCTGGACGGCGTATCTTTGTCATTTCGGGAAAATGAATTTGTTGCGGTTCTGGGTCCGAGCGGTTCCGGAAAGACAACGCTGCTGAATATCATCGGAGGGCTGGATCACTGTGACAGCGGGGAGCTGATCATTGACGGCGTGCCGACAGAGAAGTATAAGAGCAGGGACTGGGACGCGTATCGGAATCATTCTGTGGGATTCATCTTTCAGAGCTATAATCTGATCCCGCATCAGACACTCAGAAGCAATGTTGAGCTGGCGATGACGCTGGCCGGAACCGGCCGCTCCGAGCGGCGTGCGCGGGCGGAGGAGGAGCTGGAAAAGGTCGGACTGAAAGACCAGATGCATAAGAAGCCGCTCCAGCTGTCCGGGGGACAGATGCAGCGGGTCGCGATTGCAAGAGCCCTGGTAAATCAGCCGACGATTGTGCTGGCGGATGAACCGACGGGTGCTCTGGACAGTGAAACCGGTGAGCAGGTGATGCAGCTTCTGAGTGAGGTGGCAAAGGATCATCTGGTCATCATGGTGACGCACAATCCCGAGCTTGCCGAGCGCTATGCGACCCGGATTATCCGGGGACACCAGCGTGCAGACAGATTCCGTCTCTCCTGCGCGGAGGGAAGAAGGGCGCCGGAAAAAGCCTTCCATGTCCTTCCTGACTGCGCTGGCTTTGTCGGTTTCTAACCTGCTGTCCAAGAAGGCAAGGACAATTCTGGCGGCCTTTGCCGCATCCATCGGGATCACGGGCATCGCGCTGATCCTGTCGCTGTCCACCGGAGCACATGATTACATCAACCGGATGGAGGAAAGCGCGCTCAGCGAATACCCGCTTCAGATTACAGCCTCCTCCTTTTCCATGGAAACCATGATGAGCTCCTTCTCCCAGATGCGGATCGGCCAAAGCGCGGAGACGGAGGGCCGGAATTCCGGACAGGTTCAGGAGCAGCAGATTCTCGGCAGCATGCTGGCCGGTTCCGGCACAAATGATCTTGCGTCTCTGAAAAGATGGTTTGACAGCGGTTACAGTGAGATCGAGGATGTAACCCGCTGCGTGAGCTATTCCTACGGCATCAGTCCGCAGGTCTATCTGAAAGAGGAAGCCGGGTACCGCCAGGTCAATCCGGATCAGACGATGGGGGCGGTCGGGATCTCCATGAGCGAGAATCTCACCTCCATGATGAGCGTGTGGAACGGCAACGATCTGTTCTGCAAGCTTCCCGACAAAGAGGAAATCTATCAGGATTCCTACAAGGTACTGGCCGGACGCTGGCCAAAGCGGATGGATGAGTGTGTCCTGGTGCTGCTTCCCGGCGGAGGTGTTCCGGATTATCTGCTCTATTCCATGGGATTGAAGGATGCGTCCGAGCGGGATGAGATCATCGAGAATGTGGTGAACGGTGATTCGGTGGATACCTCCATGGAGGAGTCGAAGGAGTATGATCCGGAGGAATTTCTCGGAATTTCCTTCCGTGTGCTGCCGGCCTGCCGCATGTTCTACTATGACGAGAATCTTGATGTATGGCTGGATGGCTCGGGGGACACGAAGCGGATGAATGCCTTGCTCGATCAGGCACAGGAGATTTCCATCTGCGGCGTGGTTTCTCCCAGGGACAGCAATTCCATGGGACTTCTGGAGCTTGGGATCGATTACCGCCCGGAGCTGATGGAGTATCTTCTCGGCGAGGCGGCGGACAGTGAGATCGTCAAACGGCAGCTGGAAGAGCCGGACATCGATGTTCTGACCGGAACCTTGTTCGGGGAAGAGGGCGATGCCATGGCCAGGGCTTTCATGGATCTGATCGAGATCCACCCCGAGAAGCTGCCGGACGCTGTATCGTTTGACTGGGACGGACTGGACCGGGTGCTCGAGGAAAATGGAAAGCTGAGTGCGGTCCAGACCGTGCGGATCATCCGTGAACTGTCCCGCACCGGACAGTCGCCGACCCTGCAGGAGGTGATCGATGACCTTCTTCCGGCGCTGATGGATCTCTTCCAGGTGGATGAGAGCAGGATCTCCGAGGCCATCTCCTTCCAGATGGACGAGGAGAAGATGCGGCAGATGTACAAAAACCAGTCTGTGATGGAGGAGTCGAGCTACCGCTCCAACCTGCTCCGCTTCGGTTACGCGGATGTAGATGACCCTTCCATGATCACCATCTATCCGAACGATTTTGAAGCAAAGGATGAGGTGATCAGGATCCTGGACGCCTACAACAGCGCGATGGAGAAGGAGGGCTATGAAGATAAGGTGATCTCTTACACCGATTACGTGGGATCTCTGATGAGCTCGGTCACGACGATCATTGACGTGATCACCTACGTGCTGATTGCCTTTGTCGCGGTGTCTCTGATCGTGTCCTCGATTATGATCGGAATCATCACCTATATCTCGGTCCTGGAGCGGCGCAAGGAGATCGGAATTCTGCGCGCAATGGGCGCGTCCCGCCGCAATATCACACAGGTATTCAATGCGGAGACCTTTATCATCGGTCTTCTGGCCGGCGCGTTCGGGATCGCGCTGACGTTGCTTGCGCTGATCCCGATCAACATGGCGATTCATTCGTATACGGATCAGCCTGTGTCGGCATTTCTGCCGCCCCGCGCAGCAGTGATTCTGATTGCGCTTTGTGTTATACTGAATCTGATCGGCGGATTCCTGCCTGCGTGCAAGGCAGCCAGACAGGATCCGGTGGAAGCTTTAAGAAGCGAGTAGAAGCGAATCAAAGACAGACAGGAGTGATCGAAGAAGCACGGATCGGTTCCGTGTTTTCCCAAAAAGGATTCCGTCCACACGCAAGTATGCAAAGTGCGCTGTGCGGCACAGGGACGGAACCGCTGTGGAAAGCATTTTCATACAAGAGTGACCGGTGCCGCCTCCAGGAGGCGGATAATAGGGAAGCAGGTGAGAATCCTGCGCGATCCCGTCACTGTGAGAGCGAACAGGGCAGCAACAAGTCACTGGGCGATTGCCTGGGAAGGCGCTGCCTCTCCGCCGCCACCTGCAGCAGAAAGAAGTGTGTATGCGTATCGCAGGAAACGATCCGCGTGCACAGGATCCAAAGAGGATCCGGCTGCAGGGATACAGAGCGGTATGCTTCAGCCAGGAGACCTGCCGGCCATGATCGTACAGGAGGAAGACTCCGGATCACGTGGGTTTGATCGTACGGAAGGCTGCAGCCGCGGATGGACTGTAGCTTTCTTGAGATACCCATTACAGCTCCCTGTAATGGGTTTTTGCACAATAAGGCCGGACACACAGCGTCCTGCCGGGAGTGCGCAAGGCAATATCATCAATCATATGCAAGAAGGAGGACACAATGAGAAAGAAAATGACAGCTTGGTTGGCAATGACAGTATCCTTTATGCTGGCGGCAGGAGGCACTGCGGCATTCGCTGCACAGACGGAGGCTGAGGAGGCGGCCGTGGAAACGGAGGCGGACACGGGGGATGCTTCCCTTGACGATCCCCGGAACCAGGACGGCATCGGCAGCAAGGAGATTCTTGTTGTCAGCTTCGGGACCAGCTTCAATGACAGCCGGAGAATGACCATCGGCGCGATTGAGACTGCAATCGAGGAAGCATTTCAGGACTATGACGTGAGAAGAGCATTCACATCGAATATCATCATCGATCACATTTCCGAAAGGGACGGTGTTGAGATCGATTCTGTGGCAGATGCGCTGGAAAGAGCCATGGACAATGGCGTGAAGGAGCTTGTGGTGCAGCCCACCCATCTGATGAGCGGCTTCGAATACAATGATCTGTATGATATGATTGCGCAGAACGCAGATGCGTTCGAGTCCGTCACGGTCGGCGCGCCGCTGCTGGACACCGACGCGGACATGGCGGCGGTCGAAGAGATCCTTGTTGACTGGACAAAGGAGTATGACGACGGAAAGACCGCGATCGTATTCATGGGACATGGTACCGAGGCAGACTCCAATGGCGTCTACGCGGCTATGCAGGAGCTGATGACCGAGGACGGGCACGACAATTATTTCATCGGAACGGTGGAAGCGGAGCCCTCCCTGGAGGATGTGCTTGCCCTGGTGAAGGAAGGCAGCTATGAAAGAGTCGTGCTGGAGCCCATGATGGTCGTGGCAGGAGACCATGCGAACAATGACATGGCGGGAGACGAGGACGGCTCCTGGAAGCGCGCCTTCGAAGCGGAAGGATATGAAGTGACCTGCCTGCTCAGAGGCCTCGGAGAGAATGAAGACATTCAGAATCTGTATATCGAGCATCTGAAGAAGGCACTGGAAGGATAAGGATGGCCGGACTGCAGGATGAAGACAAGCTTGCTGTTCAGAACGGTATCCTGTGACGAAAGGCACGGAAACTGTGCGATGAAGAAGAAAAAGACCGGCGAAAGAGAGGCTTGAGGATGAGGAAAAAATCAGGCAGCGCAATGATAGAGAAAAGAATGAGGAAGTGTATCGGGAGCATCTGCCTGGCAGCGGCACTTTGTGCTGTCTGCATGAGCCCGTATGCGCAGGAGACGGAATCCGAAGGAGCCGTGGCGGCAAAGTCGGAGATGGCAAAGGTCGTTGCGGTAACGGAAGACTGGATGGTGCCGGTGACGGCAGAGGAGCTGAAGGATGGAACATACGACATTGAAGTCCGGTCCAGCTCTTCCATGTTCCAGATTACGGACTGTACGCTTACGGTAGAGGACGGAGAAATGAGCGCCGCGATGACAATGGGCGGAACCGGATACCGGTATGTGTGCATGGCCGCGCCCGAGGAGGCGGCAAAGGCGGAGGAGAAGGACTATATCGCTCCGCAGGAGCAGAAAGACGGAACCCATGTGTTCACCGTCCCGGTCCCGGCGCTGGATGAGGAGGTCGCGTGTGCCGCCTTCAGCGACAGGAAAGAGAAATGGTATGGCAGGCAGCTGTGCTTCGTGGCGGAATCGCTTCCCGCGGATGCATTTGCCAAGGAGAAGGGAAATGCCGCCGATGCTCTGGATCTGGCGGACGGCACCTATCTGGCGGAGGTTTCTTTGGAGGGCGGATCGGGCAAGGCATCCATCACATCGCCCGCACAGATTACGGTCAAGGACGGCGTCGTCACGGCCCGGATCGAGTGGAGCAGCCCGAATTATGATTACATGGTAGCAGCCGGAAAGAAGCTGCTGCCGGTCAACGAGGATGGCAATTCCGTATTCGAGATTCCGGTTCGCGCATTTGACCGTCCGGAAGCTGTGAAGGCGGATACCACAGCGATGAGCACACCATATGAAATTGCATATACGCTTACATTTGATTCTGAAACCATTCAGAAACAGTAAATACCGTCCGCTCCTTCTGGCTGCCGGCCTGCTGCTTGGCGGATGCAATGCGCTCCCTGCCTGGTGCGCAGAGAGCGCCGGCTCAAGGGTGCCGGCAGTCCAGGAAGAGACGAAGAAGCTGCCGGCAGCTCTGGAAGAGGCAAAAAAGCTGCCGGGACTGCCGGAGTGCACCGGACAGATGCCGCTGTCTTACGCCGAAGAATTCCGTGTGGATTACTATGGGGAGGATTATGCCCTAATCACGATCCACTCTGATGATCGGTATCTTCTGGTAAGCGAGGGGGCGGATGTTCCGGCGGATCTTCCGGAGGATATCACCGTTTTGCAAAAGCCGCTGGAGCATATCTATGCGGCTTCTTCGAGCTGTCCCGACTTTTTCCGCCAGCTCGGGGCGCTGGATGCGGTCACCATGACAAGCACACAGGCGAAGGACTGGACGATCGCGCCGATCCGCAAGGCGGCGGAGCGGGAGGACATGATCTATGTCGGAAAATATTCCGCTCCGGATTATGAGTATATCTGTGACGAGGGCTGCAGCCTGGCCATCGAAAACACGATGGTCTATCATGCGCCGCAGGTACTTGAAATGCTGAAGCGCCTGGGCATCCCGGTGCTGTGCGAGTATTCCAGCTATGAGGAGGAACCCCTGGGACGTCTGGAGTGGATCCGGCTGTACGGCCTTCTGACAGACAGGCAGGAAGCGGCGGATTCCTATTTTGAAGAGCAGCTGAGCCGGATGCGGGAAGTACTGGATTCGGACGGGCATTCCGGCCGCCCGGCTCCGGAGGCGGGGCAGGAGGAGACGGCATCTGACCGGGAAGAGAGCACAGAGGCTGCGGATGTGGTATTCTTTTATATCGCATCCAACGGCTTAGTCAATGTACGGCGGGAGGAGGATTATGTGTCCCGCATGATTGACATGGCAGGCGGACGGTATCTTCTGCATGATGTGGTCGCGGATCTGCCGGCCGCGGAGTCCCATACCGGGTCGGTTTCTCTCCAGATGGAAAGCTTCTATGCCGCGGCAAAGGATGCGGATGTTCTGATCTACAACGGGACACTGGGAGAGCCGCTGGAACACCTTGCACAGCTGATCCGGAAAAGCCCTCTGCTTGCGGATTTCAAAGCAGTCAAAAACGGCCGGGTGTACTGCAGCAGGGAGAGTCTGTTTCAGGAAGTGACCGGCACATGCCGGATGATCGAGGATTTCTTTCATGTGATCCGGCAGCATGAGGAGGAAGATCTGATCTATCTGCGAAAGCTGGATTAAGAGGAGCCGGATTTTGCTTTCGGTTTACAAAACTTCGTTATGGGAGGAGATGGCTTCGGGAGGAAACATGTGTCATCAGTCTGACGATCAGAATAGAAGAAAAGAGGGACGGCATTTTGCGCTTGTGTTTGCGCTGCTGATCCTTCTGGTTCTGATTCTCGCAGCGGCGAATCTGATGACGGGAAGCGTGCCGCTTACCCTGCCGCAGATTCTTGACGCGTTGTGCGGAAATGGAGATGCATCCTCTGCCGCGATTCTTTTTGACCTGCGTCTGCCAAGGCTTCTGAGCGCTATGATTCTGGGCGGCGCTCTGGCCGTATCCGGCTATCTGCTGCAGACATTTTTCAACAATCCGCTTGCAGGTCCATTCGTGCTGGGTGTTTCTTCCGGCGCCAAGCTCCTTGTGGCGATCGCCCTGATCGTGGCACTGGAGCATGGACTGCTTCTCAATTCCTGGGGCATGATCGGGGCAGCGTTTCTCGGCTCCACCCTCTCCATGCTCTTTCTTCTTGTCGTCTCCGGATTCTCCTCCGCTTCTTCCGTTCTGATCATCAGCGGTGTTCTGATCGGGTATTTCTGCAGCGCTGTCACGGAGATCTTTCTTACCTTTTCGAAGGATACCAATATCGTCAGCCTTCATACCTGGTCGCAGGGAAGCTTCTCCGGAATCAGCTGGTCAAATGTCGCTGTCATGAGCATCGTGGCGGTATGCGCAGGCGTATTCTGCGTGCTGCTTGCCAAGCCGATGGAGGCATGGCAGATGGGAGAGGCCTACGCGATGAATCTCGGCGTCAACATCCGCGCGCTGCGCCTTGGCCTGATTCTGCTCTCCAGCCTGTTGTCCGCCTGCGTGACTGCGTTTGCCGGGCCGGTGGCTTTTGTCGGGATTGCGGTACCTCATCTGATGCGCAGTCTCCTGAAAAGCGCGCGTGTGCTTCTTCTCCTGCCGGCCTGCTTTCTCGGTGGCAGTGTGTTCTGCCTGTTTGCGGATCTCATCGCGCGGAATCTTTTTGCGCCGACCGAGCTGAGCATCAGTGTTGTCACATCGGTGCTGGGTGCGCCGGTGGTGATTCTGATTATGCTCAGAAGGCAGGAAAGGAGGCGGGACAGGTGACACGGGAAGCTTTGCGTTCCCAAAGCGCCGGAGTGAAAAATGCGCCGAAGTGTGTTGCGCAGGCGGAGGATCTTCAGACCGGCTACGGGAAAAAGAAGGTGTCGGAGGGAATCCGGTTTTCTCTGAGAAGCGGGGAGATTCTCGCAGTCATCGGACCAAACGGAAGCGGAAAATCCACTCTGCTTAAGACTGTGGCAGGTTTTCTTCCCGTGCTGGGCGGTAAGCTCTTTCTGGACGGAAAACCGGGGGAGAGGATGAAACAGGCAGAGCGCGCGAAGTATCTGTCTGTTGTCACAACAAGCAGGCCGGATGTGGAATGGATGAAGGTGTGGGACGTAGCGGCATCCGGGCGTTATCCTTATACGGGAAGGCTTGGGATTCTTTCCGAGGAAGACCGGCAGATCGTCGGGGATGCGCTTTCGAAGCTGCGTCTGAATGATCTGAGCGAGCGGTATTTCAGCGAACTGAGCGACGGGCAGAAGCAGAGAGTCCTGCTGGCCAAGTCGATCGCGCAGAGACCGAAGCTTCTGATTCTGGATGAACCGACTTCCTTTCTGGACATTCGTTATCAGCTGGAATTCATGCAGATTGCCGCTGACCTTGCGCACGGAGAAGGCATGGCGCTGATGATGTCGGTGCAGGAGCTGTCGATCGCCCGGAATCTGGCTGACCGCGTGCTGACGCTGAAGGAAGGACATCAGGACCGGATCGGGGAGCCTGATATGCTGACAGAGGCGTACATCCGGGATCTGTACGACATCAGAGTGGTGTTCCCGGCCTCTACAGGCGGGTTAGAAGCTCTGCTCAGTGGCAGGTGACAAGTCTCCACCGGGATTCTCTGAGGGGCAGAGAGCATGAGACGTGTGCAAAACAGCAGGAGAAAGAGATGGCGTTCGAGCATTATATCCGTTCAGACGGAAAGAACCTCAGACTGGGATATACGACCGGCACCTGTGCGGCGCTGGCGGCGGCATGCGCCACTGAGGCGCTTCTGACCGGAAGCTTTCCGCAGTATGTGCACATGATGACGCCCGGAGGAATCGAGGTGATGGCAAAGCCCGAGTGCTGTGAGACGGACCGGGAGACATCCCCAGCGGAGCCGGGAGCGGAGAAAAAAGTGATTTGCGCAAGATGCGGGGTGCGGAAGGATGCCGGAGACGATGCGGATGTGACAGACGGGCTGTTGATTATGGCACAGGCCCAAAGATGGGAGCTTTTGGACAGAAAGCCTCTTCCTGCGGGGAAAGAAGAGGAGCCGGACGAGGACAGCAGACAGCGTGGCGGCTTTGGCGGCGGAGAGCGGATACAGATCCTGGGAGGAAAAGGGATCGGACGCGTGACCAGACCAGGACTGGACCAGAAGGTGGGAGAGGCGGCGATCAACCGGGTTCCCCGGGAGATGATCCGGCAGCAGGTGCTGCGTGTCTGTGAGGAGCAGGGCTACGAGGGCGGAATCACCATAACGATCTTTGCGCCTCAGGGGGAGGCTGCGGCGGCAAAAACGCTGAATGGACGGCTGGGAATTGAAGGAGGAATCTCCATCATCGGAACCAGCGGGATCGTGGAGCCGATGAGTATGAAAGCTTACGCGGATTCCGTGCGCCTGGTCATCCGCCAGGCGGCACAGCTAAGATGCGGGGAGGACAGCAGGAACAGCAGCCCCGGACAGGAGAAGCCGCGCCTTGGGACGATTGTGCTGACACCGGGCAATTATGGGCTTTCCTTCCTGAAACAGCACGGTTATGCTCCTTCCAAAGTCCCGGTGGTGGTCTGCTCCAACTTTATCGGAGAAGCTGTGGATGAAGCTGCGGCATGCGGATTCGACCGGATCCTTCTGGTCGGGCATGTGGGGAAGCTGGTAAAGCTGGCAGCCGGCATCATGAATACACACAGCAGCATGGCAGACGGCCGGGCGGAGATCTTCACGGCACATGCGGCCATTGCAGGCGCATCGCCGGAAATCTGCCGGAAACTGATGGAGGCTGTGACGACTGACGCATGCATCGCGATCCTGAAAGAGGCGGGACTTGCCGGGGAGGTCCTGCATTCCATACGGGAAAAGGCTCTGGCATCCCTGCGCCGTCGATGCGCCGGGGCCGATTGTGATATAATCATATTCTCCAATGAATATGGAGAGCTTGGGAGCGAGAAGAATGTCTGACGGCGGAATTCAGACAGAGACGAAGGCAGCAACAAGGGGAAAGCCTGCTGGGACCAGCGCTGAATGAGGAACAGGATATGCTTGATATGATTGTGAATCCGGCAGCTTCTTCCGGCCGGACCTATCTGGAGTTTCACAAAAAGATATTCCCGCTTTTCAAGGGAACGGACTGCCGGATCCATTACTCCACCAGTGAGAGGAGCGTCGGGGAGATCGCCGGCCGCCTGACCGTGCCGGGCAGAGCGGACTTTGTCAATCTGGTGGTAGTCGGCGGGGATGGCACCATGAATGAGGTTCTGAACGGAATCCGGGACTTCGATCATACCAGAATCGGCCTGATTCCCTGCGGCTCCGGCAATGACCTGGCAAGAGATCTTGGCCTGCCTGATGATCGGAAGGAACTCGCAAGCCGCATCATTCAGGAGCGCACCGTCCGCATCACTGACCTGGGGGAGACCATCCTGCAGGATACCGGGCAGCGCAGGCTCTTCTGCGTCAGCTCAGGAGCGGGGTTCGATGCACAATGCTGCGCGATGGCCGGAAATGCGCCGATGAAACAGATTCTGAACAGTCTCAGACTTGGGAAGCTGATCTATCTGTATGAAGCGATCAAACTGATCTTCACCTGGAAGAGTCCGCATGCCGCCTTGTGCCTGGCAGGCGCACAGGGAGAAGGGAAGGAACCGGGAGAAGAACATTTTCGCCGGTTTGTATTTGCCGCCGCCATGAACCATCGGTTCGAGGGAGGCGGATTCATGATGAGTCCGGCAGCAAAGGATGACGACGGGCTTCTTGATGTCTGCATCGTGCACGACCTGAAGATTCCGGATTTCTTCCGTTTTTTCCCTTCTACGACCAAAGGAAAGCATGTCCGCCAGACGCGTGTGGTCAGTCAGCGAAGAAGCAGCAGCATCCGGATCCGCAGCAAGGTGCCGCTGTGGGTACATACAGACGGTGAGGCATTTGGACAGTCTGTCGATATTCAGATGCGGATCAGCGAGAAGAAACTGAACCTGATGAACTGACAGGCAGGAAGGGAAGAAAGCAGAGGGAACGGAGGAGAACGGAAGTGGTGCATTTTGTGGGAGCCGGGAGCGGCGCGCCGGATCTGATCACGGTCCGGGGAAAGGAGCTTCTGGAGAGCGCGGATCTCATCCTCTATGCGGGAAGCTTAGTCAATCCGGCACTGCTTGGCTTCGCGAAGGCAGGCGCGCGGATCTTCAACTCCGCGTATATGACACTGGAGCAGGTGACAGAGGTGATGTGTGCGCATCCGGACAAGGAGATTGTGCGCCTTCACACCGGAGATCCCTCTTTGTACGGAGCTGTGAAGGAACAGATGGATGTTCTGGATCGTGCACAGATTCCGTATGATGTCACACCGGGCGTATCCAGCTTTCTGGCGGCCGCGGCAGCGTTAAAGGAAGAATATACGCTTCCTGCTGTTTCCCAGACGGTGATTCTCACACGGATGGCGGGGCGCACGCCGGTACCCCAGACCCAGCAGCTGGCAGCCCTGGCATCGCACGGGGCATCGATGGTGATCTTTCTTTCCGCCGCTCTGACAAAACAGGTGCAGGAAGCACTGCTTCAGGGGGCATATACGGAGGATACTCCGGCAGCGATTGTCTACAAGGTCGGATGGCCGGAGGAGAAATTGATTCGATGCAGCGTCGGAACGCTTCACGAAACCGCCGGTAAGGAGAAAACCGGACGGATGGCACTGATCCTGGTCGGGGACTTTCTGAAGCCCGGGCCTGCCGTCCGGAGCCGGCTGTATGACCCGGCTTTCACCACCGGATACCGGAAGGCGGCCGGGAAAGGAGATACACAGGGAGCCGGGATATGAATGCACTTAAAATTGCCTGCTTCAGTGACAGAGGCGAGATGCTGGGCCGGCGTCTGAAAGCGGGAGAGGTGACACGCTTTCCCGGAACTTCCACACTTCGGGATTGGACGCAGGCGGGGTTTGCTGAGGGGGAAGCCATGCTTTTCATCGGATCCTGCCAGATCGCGGTGCGTGCCATCGCCCCCTTTGTGAAGAGCAAGCTGACAGATCCTGCTGTGGTGGCGATGGATGAAACCGGAACGTACGTGATCCCTCTGCTCAGCGGACACATCGGCGGGGCAAATGACCTTGCGGAATTTCTTGCGGACCGGATTGGCGCGCAGGCTGTCCTTACAACCGCGACGGACAGGCGGCATGCCTTCGCCGCGGACAGCTGGGCGGCGGAGAATGGATTCGGCATCGTGAATCCGGAGGCTGTGAAGGTAATATCGGCCGGCGTTCTCGCCGGCGAGGAGCTTGTCCTGTCGGTGAGAACGCATCACACGCAGGAGGAGGCAGCGAGATCCTTTCAGAAGGAAAGCATGCCGGCGCACGGGCAGAACAGGCAGACACTCCGGCTTGTTCCCAGAACGGTGGCAGTCGGGGCCGGCTGCAGAAAAGGCGTCGATCCGGAATATCTGGAAGCGTGCTTTTGGCGCTTTGTGAAAGAGCACGGGATTGAGGCAGCATCCGTCGTGTGTATCGCATCGATTGACCTGAAGCGGGAAGAAGCAGCACTGAAGATCCTCGCAGCAAAACAAAAGATTCCCTTCTTCACCTTCGGGGCCGACGAGCTGATGGAAACCCCCGGGGAGTATGCCTCTTCCGCATTCGTGCTGCAGAACACAGGGACAGACAATGTCTGTGAGCGGGCCGCAGTGCTGTCCTGCATCCGGCTGGGCGCTCTGACGCAGCCTTCGCTGATGGTAAGGAAGACCATCTACGACGGCGTGACGCTGGCAGCGGCGAGAATGGATACCGCTGTGAGCTGGAGGTGGCAAAATGATGTCTGAAAACAGGATGCCAAACAGCGGCCGGAAAAAAGCAGGAAAGGTATTTCTGGTCGGGGCCGGGCCGGGCGGAATCGGTGATATGACGCTCCGGGCTGTGACCGCGATTCGGGAATGTGAGGTTCTGTGCGGATATACGGTATATATCGGTCTGATCCTGGATCAGATGCCGCAGGCCGCGGGGAAACGTATCCTGACAACCCCGATGCGCCAGGAGATGGAGCGGTGCAGGGCAGCGCTGGAGGAAGCATCTCTCGGACGGAGCGTGGCAATGATCTGCAGCGGAGACGCAGGCGTCTATGGGATGGCCGGCCCTGTCCTGGCACTTCAGAGCGCATACCCGGATGTGGAGACGGAGATCATTCCCGGCGTGACCGCTGCCGTTTCGGGGGCAGCCGTTCTCGGCGCACCGCTGATGAATTTCTGACGCCATGGGAAATCATAGAGAAGAGACTTCGCGCTGCGGCAGCGGGGGACTTCACAGCGGTGCTGTATAATCCCATGTCGAAAAAACGGACCGGGCATCTGAGGCATGCCTGCGAGATCTTTCTGGAATACCGGGCTGCAGACACCGCATGCGGATGGGTCAGGAACATTGGCCGCGATGGACAGGAAAAAAGACTATTGACACTGGAAGAACTCAGGGACGAGAAAGTGGATATGTTTACGACGATCTATATTGGCTGCAGCAGTATGAGAAAGGATCAGGGCCGTCTGATCGCCCCGAGAGGATACGCCGGGCAGAGGGAAGCAGAACATGAAGACAGCTGACCGTGGCAGACGGATCCTGCTCTTTGGCGGAACGACAGAGGGCAGACGGATGGCCCGGATTCTCTCGGAACACGGGATTCACGTCACGGTCTGTGTCGCGACCCGGACAGGGGCGGACTGTCTGCGGGAGATCACTGGGCTCAGGATCCTGACCGGAAGGAAGGATGCTGCAGCGATGTCGGAGCTGATGAGGGAAGGGTATGACTGCTGCATCGACGCAACCCATCCCTATGCGGTGGAGGCTGGCAGACAGATCCGGAAGGCCTGCGCGATGAGCGGGCTGCCCTGCTACAGGCTGCTGCGCAGGCAGCTGTCTGATCAGGAGCTGCACCGGCTGATCGCAGACAGCATCCGGCAGTTTTGCGCAGAGCATGACAGATACGAGGATGCGGAGCTCCTGTCCTGTGCGGCAGAGGAAATGGAACAATCCATGCAGGCCAGTGTGTGTAAAAGCGCTGAGGAAGCCTGTGCCCTGTTGGAGGAAGCGAAGGCGCAGCCCGGATCTTCGGGAGGGATCCTGCTGACTTGCGGCGCGAAGGAGGCAGCCTGTTTTTCGCCGTTGCTTCGGCAGAACAAAAATGGGGTATACATCCGCACGCTTCCATCAAAGGAGAGCATCCGGATCTGCCTCGACGCCGGATTTCCCCGGGAGCAGATCCTGACGGGATGGGGCCCGTATTCCGTCGAAGAAAATGTCCGGACCCTCGAAGATCATCAGATCCGGTATCTTGTGACAAAGGATGGCGGATGGGAAGGCGGGTACCCGCAGAAGCTGGCCGGGGCAGCATTGTGCGGCGCCAAGGTCATTGTAATCGAAAGGCCTGCGGAGGATGGCTATGAGGAAGGTAAGCTTCTCAGGATGCTTGGAATAGAATGATGTAAGGGTCAAAAGCCCTGAAGCCGAGGCAAGCTCGCTTGCCGGAGGCTGATGGGATGTTGACCCACCGGACACGGAGCACGCAGTAATTTGCTTTAGCAAATAACGAGAGTGCGGAGTGGCCGAGGAGCGCGGGAGTTGCGAAGCAACGAAGCGATCCGTACATCATAGTTGGGGGCAAAAGGTACTTTTGACCCCAACATCATAGAAGAGGAGATAGAATCAAAGATACTATGCTGAGAACCCTGCTGCGGTATTTCAGACCGCATATCAAACTGTTTCTGCTGGACATGTTCTGCGCCGTGCTGGCAGCGGCGATTGATCTGGCTTTTCCGATGGTGTCCAGGCATGTGATGTATACGCTTCTGCCGGACCGTCTGTTTCACGCGTTTTTCGCGGTAATGGCGGCAGTTTTCGTCTGCTACGCGCTTCGGTCTGTCTGCTTCTATGTGATGACCTACTGGGGACACACCTTCGGCATCCGGGTGGAAACGGATATCCGTGCCGACCTGTTCTCTCATCTGCAGGAGCTTGACTTTGAATTCTATGATCAGATGCGCACGGGCAATCTGATGAGCCGCCTGACCGGAGATCTCTTTGAGGTTACGGAGCTGGCGCATCACGGACCCGAGGACCTTCTGATCAGTGTGCTGACCGTCGTGGGATCGCTGACGATTATGTTTACCATTGAATGGCGCCTGGCGCTGGTGGTGTCGGTACTGATTCCGATCTTCCTGATCATTACCATGATGCAGCGCCGCAATATGTCAAAAACCTCCACAAATGTGAAGAAAAAACTTGCCGGCATCAACACGGACATAGAGACCAGTCTGTCCGGCATGAAGACTTCGAAGGCCTTCGCGAATGAAGCGGTGGACAACAGCCGTTTTACGGACGCGAACAACCAGTACCGGGGCGCAAAAAAGGATTTCTACCGGGCGATGGGAATCTTTAACGCTTCCCAGGAGTTTTTCATGGGAATTCTTCCGGCGGTGGTCATTGCGGCAGGCGGCTGGCTGATTATGAAGGACCAGATGAATTATATTGATCTGATCACATTTACCCTGTTTGTCAGCTCTTTTGTCACACCGATCCGGAAGATGGCACAATTTGCCGAGATCTTCACCAGCGGCATGGCCGGCCTGAGGAGATTTGAAGAGGTGATGGCCATGCAGCCGACCCTGCAGGAAAAGCCCGGCGCGCAGGACCTGGTCATCGAAAAGGGGAATGTTGACATTGATCATGTGAGCTTTTCCTATGTGCACAACCCGGAGGTGCTGCATGATATTGACCTGCATGTAAAAGGCGGCGAAATGATCGCGGTGGTCGGAGCGTCCGGCGGAGGCAAGACGACCCTGTGCCAGCTGATTCCGCGCTTTTACGATGTAGAGTCAGGCGCAATCCGGATCGACGGAACCGATATTCGTGATGTGACGAAGAAGTCTCTTCGCGGCAGCGTGGGAATTGTACAGCAGGAAGTGTTCATTTTCGCGGACACCATCCGGGAAAACATCCGCTACGGACGGCCGGAGGCCACGGATGAGGAGGTGGAAGAGGCCGCACGCAGAGCCGAGATCTATGAGGATATCCTCCACATGCCGGACGGGTTTGATACTTATGTCGGGGAACGGGGAACCAGGCTGTCCGGAGGACAGCGGCAGAGAGTTTCGATCGCGAGAATCTTCCTGAAGGATCCGGCTGTTCTGATCCTGGATGAGGCAACCTCGGCGCTGGATACCATTACAGAGGAGCATATCCAGAAAAGCTTCGACGAACTGATGAAGAACCGGACCTCCTTCGTCATAGCGCACCGTCTTTCTACCGTGCGCAGTGCGGACCGGATTGTGGTGATTGAGGAAGGACGGATCGAAGAAGCGGGCACACATGAAGAGCTGCTGGCAGCGGGCGGTGAGTATGCGCGGCTGTATGAAGCTCAGGAGCTGTAAGCGCACGTAAGCGGTATCGGAGCGGGGGCGGCGCGTAAAAGGAGCATGGACAGTGAGAATTGATCTTGCGGGATATGGCCTGGGATCGTCCGGCCTGACGACACAGCAGGTGCGGCAGGCATTGGAAGAAGCGGAGCTTATCATCACATCCGAAAGACTGGCCGGGTATGTGAGAAACTTAGGCCGGACAGATGCCGGCTGCACGGAAGAGATACTGATTGAGACAAATAGCAGCGAAATCTGCCGGATCCTGGAGGATACGGCATATGACAGCGTTGTGTGCCTTATGAGCGGAGACAGCAGCTTCTATTCCGGCGCGGCTCCTTTGGTGACCTGCATCGAACAATCCCCCCGGCTTCGGGAGAGGAACGCTGTCATCCGGATTCTCCCGGGAATATCGAGCCTGTCTTATGCATGTTCCCGTCTGGGACTTTCCTTTCGCCAGGTGGAGGTGTTTTCCGCGCACGGAAGAAGCTGTGATCCGGTCAGGGCAGTCATGAACGGGAAAAAGAGTTTCTTTCTCACGGGAGGGGACACAACATGCGCGAAGCTGTGCGGGGAACTGACACGGGCCGGGCTGGGAGAGCTGAAGGTGACGGTGATGGAGAACCTGTCCTGTGCAGATGAGCGCATCCGGACGATGACAGCCGCGCAGGCTGCCGGCAAGAGGTTTGATCCGCTGTCTGTCCTGATTGCGGATGCGGCATATGTGTCTGCAGACCTCAGGCGGGGCGTGCCGGGTATTCCGGATGAAGCATTTGCAAGAGGAAAGGTACCGATGACGAAGCGGCTGGTACGCGTGAGTGCGCTTTCCCTGCTGAATCCTTCTTCCGGGGATCTTTGCTGGGATCTGGGCGCCGGGACCGGAAGCGTATCGGTGGAGCTGTCAGCGCGGTGCAGGAGAGTCATTTCCGTGGAGAAGGATCCTGCGGCGCTTGCGCTGCTGAGGGAGAATAAGGAGAGATTCGGCGCCTGGAACATGGAGATTGTTAAGGGAGAGATTCCGGAGGTTCTGAGTCAGCTTCCATATCCGGACAGAATCTTCGTGGGCGGAGGCGGAAGATGGATCCGTGCTGTGCTGGATGATGCCAGCCAAAAATGTGCGGAAGGAAGGAAGAAGCCTGCGGTCCTTATCACAGCGGTTACGCTCGAGACCCTTCAGGAAGCTGTGAGTGCGCTGGAGGAGCATGGATACGAAACCGAAATTGTCCAGGCTGCGGTGACAAACATCCTGAGGCAGGGACAGTTTCATATGATGCATGCGCACAATCCGGTGTTCCTGATTCTGGGAAGTGACGGGTGATAAGGTTACAGGCTGCATGCAGTTGATCCGGAAAGGAGTAAGAACATGGAGTACCGCTTTTATGGCTGGGAGCAGGCGGAGTGTCCTGCGGTCTGTCAAAGCCTGGAAGGGATCCGCACGCCGCGCGATCTCTATGACGCCCTGCGGAAGGTCTGGTGCGCCGAGACCTGCGCGCCGAGGATGCGCCAGAACTGGAGTCCGGAGAACCCCACCCTGGGACAATGCTCGATTACAGCGTTTCTGGTGCAGGATCTCTTCGGCGGGAAGGTGTATGGAATCCCGCGGGAAGGCGGGAAGGCCTTCCACTGCTATAACGATGTGGACGGATGTGTGTTTGATCTGACCAGCGAGCAGTTTGAAGGCGAAGAACTGTGCTATGAGAACAATCCGGAGCAGTTTCGAGAGGTCCATTTCGCGAAAGAAGAAAAAAGACAGCGGTATGAGCTGCTGAAAAAAAGACTGTCAGAGACAGCCGGAGCAGTCCGCGCTACTCCTTTGCCTTCCTGCTGATCAGCAGCAGTGCGGCAATCAGCAGGAGCGGGAAGATACTTCCGGCGAGCATGCCGGACTGCATCTGATCACCGGAGTGCTGTGTCACGATGCCTACAAGACTCGGTCCGCTGGCACCGCCCAGATCTCCGGCCATTGCCAGCAAGGCGAACAGAGCCGTACCGCCCTGCGGAAGGCGGGGGGAGGTAATGCTGATGGTTCCCGGCCACAGAATGCCCACGGAAAAGCCGCACAGAACACAGCCGGCCAGACCTAAGAGCGGAACGGCGGAGAGTGCGGTCACAAGATAGCAGACAAAGCACAGAATGCCGGAGCCGATCATGAAGAGATGGAGGTTCATCTTTTCTCCGTACTTTCCGTAGATCACACGGCTGATGCCCATCGCCACGGCAAACAGACAGGGCCCGATGAGATCGCCCATCGTCTTTGAGAAGCCCAGGGCGGATTCCACGAAGGCGGAAGCCCACTGGGCCATGGACAGCTCGCTGGCGCCTGCGCAGACCATCAGCAGGATGGCGATCCAGAAGAAGGGCGTCCTGAGCAGACTGCCGATCGTCATGCCCTCTCCTTCCTCTGTCAGACGTTCAATGGGGCAGGTGGCAAAGTTGAAGATGTTGTACAGCGGGATCAGGGACCACAGCACAGCCAGCAGTCTCCAGTGCCCGATTCCGAACAGGGCAAAAAAGACAGTGGACAGAAGGATTACGCCCACACATCCCCAGCAGTAGAAGGAATGCAGCATGCTCATCACGGCATCCTTATGCTCAAACGGACAGGCCTCCACAATCGGACTGACCAGAACCTCGATCAGTCCGCTGCCGATGGCGTAGATCAGAACGCTGAGCAGGATCCCTGCAAACGGATCCGGGAACAGCTCGGGCAGAACTGCCAGTCCGACCAGCCCCAGCGCACTGGCAGCCTCGGAGACCACCACGCTCAGCCGGTAGCCGATCCTGTCCACAAACCTGGCACAGAATACGTCGATCAGAAGCTGTGTCAGAAAAAACACAGTGGGAATCAGGGCAATTTTGCCAAGCGGGATTCCGTAGTCCTTATGGAACTTCAGGAACAGGAGCGGTGTAAAGTTTGCGGCAATGGCCTGCGTGATAAATCCAAGATAGCAGGCGATCAGAGTTTTGCGGTAATTCTTCTTCATGTGATGTCCTCATCTCATATTCTCTGCTTCACGGAGCAGAAGCTGCGCCTTTTCCGCCTGCAGGCAGGCTTGCGGGAAGGCCGGTTTTTTGGCGCTGCTGCCATCATATCTTATTTGGGCAGAAAAATCATTCTTATGGTAGGAGGCACCTGTAATGCCAGCGAAAAATATCATGATTCAGGGGACAATGTCAAATGTCGGCAAGAGTCTTCTGTGCGCGGCTCTTTGCCGGATTCTTCGCCGGGACGGCTTCCGGTGCGCCCCCTTTAAGAGCCAGAACATGGCCCTGAACTCCGGCGTTACGCCGGATGGTCTGGAGATGGGAAGGGCACAGATCCTTCAGGCGCAGGCAGCCGGAGTCCTGCCGGATGTGCGGATGAATCCGGTTCTTCTCAAACCAACGTCCGACCACCGCTCCCAGGTGATCGTAAACGGGGAGGTTCTGGGCGAATACAGTGCACGGGAATACTTCGCCATGAAGAAGGAACTGCTTCCCGGGATTCTCAGATCTTATGACAGCCTCGCAAAGGAGTATGATGTCATCGTCATCGAAGGAGCCGGGAGCCCGGCCGAGATCAATCTGAAGGAAGACGACATTGTCAACATGGGACTTGCGAAGCTTGTCGACGCGCCGGTTCTGCTTGTGGGCGATATCGATCCGGGCGGGGTATTTGCCCAGCTGTACGGAACCGTGAAGCTGCTGGAAGCGCATGAGCGCAGCCGGATCAGGGGCCTTCTGATCAACAAGTTCCGGGGAGATGTGACCCTGCTGACCCCGGGACTGTCTATGCTGGAGGAAAAACTGGACATTCCGGTCCTTGGCGTGATTCCTTATCTCAGGCTTGAACTGGATGCCGAAGACTCGATGTCGGACACGCTTTCCAGACGTTCCCATGACAAGCCGGCAGACATCGCCATCATCCGATTTCCGCGGATCTCCAACTTTACGGATTTCGATCCGCTCTTTCCGCATCCGATGCTTGGCGTTCGATATGTACAGGAAGCAGGACAGCTTGGCAGCCCCGATCTGATCATTCTGCCAGGAACCAAGAGTACCCTGTCCGATCTGAGATGGCTGCAGGAGAGCGGCCTTGCACAGAGAATTCTGGCGGCCCAGCGCCGCGGCACCTATATTCTGGGAATCTGCGGAGGCTACCAGATGCTGGGAGAGTACCTGAGTGATCCCGATGGAACAGAGTCGGAAGGTGCCATATTCCAGGTGCCCGGCCTCGGACTGCTCCCTGTCTCTACAATCTTCAGACAGAACAAAACGCGCCGCCTTGTGCGGGGAACGATCCGGGAGGGATATCTGTCGGGCGTGTCCGTGTACGGATATGAGATTCACACGGGACAGACCCTGGAAGGCGCAGATCCCGAAACCATTCCGGTCACAGCCAGGGGAAATGTCTGCGGCACCTATCTCCATGGCCTGTTTGACAGCGGAGAGGCAGTGGACCGGCTTGCGGATCTGTTCGCCCGGAAAAAGGGCTTGCCGCAATGCACCTGTCACAGCCAGGATCGAAAGCTTGTCTCACAGCAGCAGCTGGACCTGCTTGCGGACACATGCCGCAGCCATATGGATCTGGAACGGATCTACGGCATCATCGAAACATGGAGGAGTGCTGAGACAGTATGAGAGCGGGACGACTGATGATCAGCGCGGCCGGGAGCGGCTGCGGAAAAAGCGTGGTCACGATGGGCCTTCTTCAGGCACTGAAGGAGCGGGGAATCCGTCTTCAGAGCTTCAAGTGCGGTCCGGATTATATTGATCCCGGATTTCATACGCGGGTTCTGGGAATCGGCTGCCGCAATCTTGACACTTATCTGATGGGAGAGGAAGAGACAAAAGAAGAGGCAGATCAGGCTGAACGATCCGGCCTGCTCGCCGTGGCAGAAGGGGCAATGGGACTGTTCGACGGCCTCGGAGGAGACCTGCCCCACAGTGCGTACTACATCGCGTCCGTATGTGAGATGCCGGTTCTGGTGGTTCTGGACGCGGAGCGGGAGGAGGGCTGCGACCGGCAGCTGCAAAGGCTCCTGGAAAAAGATACGCAAAGAAGGATCCGTGCGGTGCTCATCAACCGCTGCAGGCAGGAGAACTATCCGGCTATTTTGCAGACACTGCGGCAGGTGATGGACCTTGCAGATCCTGCCGGTGCACACGGCACCTTCACGCAAGGGGGCATTTCCCTGATCGGGTACCTTCCTCCGATGCCGGAAGCCCGATTCCCTTCGAGGCATCTGGGGCTGGAGGAGGCCCGGGAAGCGGAGGACTTTGCTGGGAGAATGCACCGGATTGCTGTCAGGCTGGAAGAGGGAGGATGCGTCGGGGCGGTTTTGCAGCTGATGAAGGGACAGCCGCCCGCATGCGCTGCGATGAAAGAAGATGGGATAAGCAGGCACGAAGACGGCAGGAAGAGCCGGAGCCTTTTTCCGGAAGCCCTCGATTGCGGATCCTGCCGGATCGCGGTGGCGAGGGACGAAGCCTTTTCCTTCCTTTATCAGCGCTCTCTGGACAATCTGGAGCAGGCAGGAGCAAAACTGTGTTTTTTCTCTCCCCTGCACGATGCATCTCTGCCGGATGGGACAGACGGACTCTATCTTCCCGGCGGATATCCGGAGCTGCATGCGGCAGCGCTTGAGGAAAACAGATCCATGCGCCGTGCCGTGCGGCAGGCGGTCCAAAGCCGGATGCCCACAGTGGCGGAGTGCGGCGGCTTCCTCTATCTGGGAGAGCGCCTGAGCGGGGAAGACGGACATCTGTATGAAATGGTACATGCCCTGCCCGGAAATGCGCGCAGGAAAGAAAGGCTGGTGCGCTTCGGCTATCTGGAACTGATCCAGGACAAAGGAGACAGCCTTTTGTTTCGGGAGAAAGAGCAGATTCCGGCGCATGAATTCCATTATTGGGATTCTGACTGCTGCGGGGAAGATCTTGCCGCACAGAAGCGCTCCAAAGGGCAAAGCTGGAGATGCGGATATGCCGGGCCGAATCTGTATGCGGCTTTTCCGCACCTGTATCTGAACCGGGTAAGGGCACAGCGCTTTGCTGATGCTGCCAGAAGCTGGAGGAGAAAGACCAATGACACATGATTATACCGATCCGGCCGGAATTGAAGCAGAAAGCATGCGGCGGATTACCGAAGAACTTGCGCGCAGGAAGATTCGTCTTCCCGGGGAGGAAATGGATGTTGTCCTGCGTGTGATTCACACGACAGCGGACTTTGATTTCGCGAAAACCC
Organism: uncultured Lachnospiraceae bacterium; assembly: GCA_902799015.1. Lineage (GTDB taxonomy): Bacteria > Bacillota > Clostridia > Lachnospirales > Lachnospiraceae > Porcincola. The sequence goes on from CADBZI010000020.1 coordinate 25,721, forward strand.
TGGTGTTTCACAATGAGGCAATCGCAAGAGGCCGTGCGGCGCTTCTTCATCACAAAGCTGTGATCACGGATACCAATATGGCACTGGCCGGAATCAGCAAGCCGTCCTGCCGAAGATTCGGGACCGATGCGAGATGCTTCATGGCAGATTCCGGGATCGCTGCCCGGGCGAAGGCTTTGGGAACAACCCGCGCGTACGCCGCAATGGGATACGCCGCAGAGCATTTTCCAGACGCAGTGTATGCCATCGGAAATGCGCCGACTGCGCTGTTTCGCCTGGCAGAACTGATCAGGGAGTCTTCCCTTGCGCCTGCCCTGGTCATCGCTGTTCCGGTAGGATTCGTGAATGTTGTCGAGGCAAAGGAGCAGATTCTGGAAGCGTGTGACAAGCGCACCATCCCGGTCATCGCCTCCCTTGGAAGAAAGGGCGGAAGCACGGTCTGCGCCGCGATCGTAAATGCTCTGTTTTACGGAATCCAGGACGAACCGTAGAACAGCAAGGATTGCAAACAGAGGGTGAAATTGTTATCATTGTAATAAATCATCCTTCCAAGATGAGACAGGTCCCGGGCCGGCTCGGCTGAGTGCCGGGCAGATCCGTTTTGCGGGGATGAAGCACTCTGAGGATTCGTTGATTACGAAACAGCCGGAATGGATTTCCGGAAGACAGGAAAAGGGATGGGACAGGAAACAGAAGCAAGTCGTGCGCAGAACGCGGAAACCCTCGCACCGCAGCCGCCTCTGGAAGGCCAGCCGAGCCAGCCGGTACAGCCGGGTCAGCCGGTACAGCCAAGCCAGCCGGTACAGCCGAGCCAGCCGGTACAGCCGCCACAGGAAGGGAAGAAACCGATGAGGATCTCTTCCCCGGAGCAGGTGGATGACTACATTCGTGTGACAACACCGGGTATGTGGCTGTTGGTTGCGGCAATCCTGATCTTGCTTGGAGCAGGTATAATCTGGGGCTTCGCAACAAAGCTTGAGATGAAAAAAGTTGATCAGAAAGGGCAGGTGACGACAGAGTATGTCACGCCGGCCTCGTTTGTGACAGATGGAATTGCGGGTAACTGATTCAGATGGGAATGTGGAATAAAACAAAAGCCCAGGCGGAACCCGTGACCGGAAAAAAGGTGGCGAAGGTTCCCGTAATCATGCAGCTGGAAGCGCTGGAGTGCGGCGCTGCCTGCCTGGATATGATTCTTGCCTATTACGGCAAGTGGATTCCGCTGGAGAAGGTGCGCAAGGACTGCGGCGTTTCCAGAGACGGTTCCAACGCGAACTACATCCGCCGGGCGGCGATCAATTACGGACTGAATGCGGACGGATACAAGGTAGAGGCTTCCTACCTCGAGAACGAGGGAATCTTCCCCTGCAGCCTGTTCTGGAATTTTAATCACTTCGTTGTACTGGATGGCTTCCGGAAGGGGAGAGCGGTGCTCAATGACCCTGCCAGAGGCCTTGTTGAGGTGTCCAAAGAGGAGTTCGAGACCAGCTTTTCGGGGATTATCATTGAGCTGTCCCCGGGGGAGGACTTTGTGCCGGAAGGCAGTCCGAAGAGTATCATGGGGTTCGTGCGCAGGAAGATGAAGGGGCTCGGCCCCTCCTTTGCGTTTGCTGTTGCGCTTTCCGCCATCACAGCGCTGGTCGGCATGGTCAATCCTGCATTTCAGAGGGTCTTTCTGGATCAGCTGCTTCCGGGCAGGAATCCGGGATGGGTGACGCCATTTCTGATTCTGGCATCCGCGATCGCCGTGATTCAGATGGTGACTGCGGTAGTGGAAAAGATCTTCTCGCTGCGGATGGAAGGGAAACTGGCAGTCACCTCGAACAGTGAATACATGTGGCATGTACTGAGGCTGCCGGTGGAATTCTTCTCCCAGAGACAGACCGGTGACCTTGCGATGCGGAAACAGACCAACGCGACAATCGCATCGACAATGATCAATACGTTCACACCGCTCTTTCTGAATGCGGGGATGATGATCTTCTATCTGGTTGTCATGATCCGTTATAACGTGATTCTGTCCCTGGTCGGTGTTGCGTCGATCGCGCTGAACAGTACCCTTCAGAAGTATATCTCCAACAAGAAGATTAATGTTTCCAGGGTGCGGCTTCGTGATGCTGCCAAGCTGCAGTCGACAACGGTTTCCGGAATCGAGATGATCGAGACGATCAAAGCGAGCGGCGTGGAAGACGAGTTTTTCAGCAAATGGGCAGGCTATCAGGCATCCGTGAACCGGCAGGATATGACCAGCCAGCATATCACACAGTATTCCAGTCTTGTGCTGGAGTTCATCACGACACTGTCCAACGATATCATTCTCGCACTGGGACTGCTGTTTACGATGTCCGGCCATTTCAGCATCGGTATGCTGTTCGGCTTTCAGACGCTTCTGACCAGCTTTACCGCGCCTGTGACACAGCTGACCTCGGCCAGGGACCTCATCCGCGAGATGCGGACGGATATGGAGCGGATCGAGGATGTGCTGGAGTACCCGACGGATGTGTCGCCGGATTCTCTGAAGCTCAATGACAACATCAGCTATACCAAGCTTTCCGGCCGCGTTGAGATGAAAAATGTTACATTTGGTTATTCTCCGCTGGCGAAGCCGCTGATTGAAAACTTCAGCCTTACGGTCGAGCCGGGCCAGAAGATTGCGTTTGTCGGTGCGTCCGGCTGCGGGAAATCAACCATTGCGAAGCTTCTGACCGGCCTCTACAAGCCGTGGAGCGGAGAGATCCTGTATGACGGACAGAGGATGGATACGATTGACCGCAACCTGTTTACCGGATCCGTGGCCAAGGTGGACCAGGAGGTAACGCTTTTCGAGGATACGATCGCTGCCAACATCAAGATGTGGGATAACTCCATCGAGAACTTCGAGATGATTCTCGCTGCCAGAGATGCCAGCATCCATACGGACATCATCGAGCGTGACGGGGGATACAATTACATTCTGAGAGAGAACGGAAAGGATCTTTCCGGCGGGCAGAGGCAGCGGCTGGAGATTGCCAGGGTGCTGGCACAGGATCCCACGGTTCTGATTATGGATGAGGCGACAAGCGCCCTGGATGCCCGGACAGAGGCCGAGGTTGTCCAGTCCGTGCAGGAAAGGGGAATTACCTGCATCGTGGTCGCACACAGGCTTTCCACGATCCGTGACTGTGACGAGATCATCGTGATGGATCAGGGACATGTCGTAGAGCGCGGCACACACAAAGAGCTGTATGAAAAGGGCGGCCTCTACAAGCAGCTGGTTTCCAGTGAGTAAGACGGAAGGGGTACATCATTTTGGGATGGTTTGATGAACAGATAAGACAGCGGGTACAGAATGATGATGACATTCTGTCCGATGCCTATGCCCGGATGGCGAATTCCATTCTCGGGAAAAAGAAAATAGAGGTCATGTTCCAGTCCGACCGCGAGATGGCCACAAGAGCGGTGGGAGAGATCCTGAAGTATTACCGCGTTCGTGCCCGGAAGATTCCGGACAGTATGGAAGATTCCAAAGAGATCCTGGATTATCTGCTCAGACCGTCCGGGATTCTGCGCAGAGCAGTCCGGCTGACGGACAACTGGTGGAAGGATGCGAGCGGTGCGATGCTCGGGTCCCGTAAGGACGGTTCCGTAGTTGCGCTGATTCCGGGAAAGCTGAAGGGATATCAGATCGTTGATCCGGCCAATGACAGCCGGGAGGATGTCAATGCAAAGACCGCAAAGGATCTGAGCACAGACGCCCTGTGCTTTTACAAGCCGTTTCCGCAAAAAGAGATTGGGATCAAGGCACTTGTCACGTATGTAATCTCCTTGCTTCGTCCCAGAGATTATGTCTGGATGATCTCCCTGACGGGAGTCGTGACAATGGTGCAGACGATCGGTCCCAACATTACCCGTAAGATCTACGACCAGCAGTTTCTTGACGCGGGAAACAGAACCGTGCTGCTGTGCATGATTCTGGTGCTGCTGCTTTCCGAGCTGTCGCGACAGATGTTTGACCTGGTGAAAACGATTTTCAGCCAGAACATTCAGTCGCAGCTGAATCTGCAGGTAGAGAGCGCGGCCATGATGCGGGTCCTGTCTTTGCCGATTTCATTTTTCTCCAGATTCAATTCCGGAGAGCTGACCAGCAGAGTCTCAGCAGTGACCTCTGTCTGTTCGACGATTTCATCGACCTTCTTTTCCGTTATCCTGACGGCGGGATTCTCTCTGGTGTATCTGTTCCAGATCTTCAGATTTGCGCCGAGCCTGCTGCTGCCGTCGGTGATTGTGACGCTTATGACGGCCGGCCTTTCCCTGGCGACGGCGCTTCTGCAGATGGGAGTGACCCAGAAAAGACTGGAATATGACAGTAAGGAGTCCGGCATGGTGCTGGCACTTCTGAACGGGATTCCGAAGATTAAGGTTGCCGGAGCCGAGAAAAGAGCGTTCGCAAAGTGGGCACAGAGTTATGCGCCTTCTGCCCAGCTGACGTACAATCCGCCGTTCCTGGTCAAAATGAATGCGCCGATCTCTCAGATGATCACGCTGGGCGGTGCGGTTGTGATGTATTATCTTGCGCTTGCCGGCGGCGTCAGCGCGGCAGATTATATGGCGTTCAACAGCGCCTATGCGCTTGTTTCCGGTGCATTTACCGGTCTGGTCGGAGCTGCCGCAGCGGTGGCAGGCATCAGGCCTTCTCTGAATATGGCCAAGCCCCTGTTTGAAACCGCGCCCGAGATGCGGGAGGACAAAGAGGTGCTCGAGCGCCTGGGAGGAAGCATTGAGGTCAACCGGGTTTCCTTCCGCTATTCGGATACGATGCCTTACGTACTGAACAATCTGTCTCTGAAGATCAAAAAGGGAGAGTACGTTGCGATCGTCGGAAGAACAGGCTGCGGGAAGTCTACCCTGCTCCGCCTGCTTCTGGGATTCGAGAAGCCGCAGAAGGGCGGCATCTATTATGACGGTCGTGATATTGAGATGCTGGATCTGAAGTCACTGCGCCGCAGGATCGGCGTTGTCCTCCAGGCAGGCAAGCTGTTTCAGGGAAATATCTATTCGAACATCTCCATCTCCAATCCATCCATGACGGTGGAGGAGGCCTGGAAGGCGGCGGAGATGGTCGGCATGAAGGAAGACATTGAGCATATGCCGATGGGGATGAACACGCTGATCCAGGAAGGCGGCGGAGGAATCTCCGGCGGACAGAAGCAAAGATTGATGATTGCGAGAGCGATCGCCGGCAAACCATCTATTCTGATGTTTGACGAAGCGACGAGCGCCCTGGACAATATCACACAGAAGATCGTATCGGATTCTCTCGATACCCTCAAATGCACCAGGATCGTCATTGCGCACAGACTGTCAACCATACGCAACTGCGACAGGATTCTGATGATGGATGGCGGAAGAATTGCAGAACAGGGCACCTATGATGAATTGATCGCGAAGGGCGGTCTCTTCGCGAAACTGGTAGAGCGTCAGCGGATTGATCTCTGACGGATCAAGGACAGCATGATAAGGAGAAGACAACAATGACAGTTCAGGAATTCTATGAAGCGGTCGGAGGCGATTATACAGCGGCGAAAAAGATTCTCATGAATGACCGGATGATCCGTATGTTCCTTCCGAAGCTTGCAGAGGACCCATGCCGCGCGAAGCTGGAAACGGCATGGAAAAAACAGGACAGGAAGGAAATGTTTGAAGCGCTTCACGCAATGAAGGGAGTCTGCGCGAACCTCGGCCTGACCTCTCTTTCCCGGAAGGCGTCGGATGCGCTGGAGCCGATCCGTCCCGGAACGGACCAGACGATATCGGAGGAAGAATTGTCCGGGAAGGTTGCCGCGGTCTGTGAACAGTTTGATGCCACAATCGCGAAGGTCGGTGACATTACACTTTGAAACGATGCCCGAAGCAGAATCAGAACGCAGCCGGCCCTACGGGGTCGGCTGACACATATCTGATCAAAAACAGGCCGGATGTGAGAGGAATATTATGGAATTCAAGCAGCTAAGAACGTTTGTGGAGGTTGTGCGCACCGGAAGCTTTACCGATGCGGCGCAGAATCTGTTTCTTTCCCAGCCAACCGTGAGCCAGCATATCCGTCAGCTGGAGGAGGAGCTGGGGACAAGGCTTGTCATGCGGACGACGAGGCGGATCGAGATTACCCCGCAGGGAAGGAAACTGAGCACCTTTGCGGAGGATATTCTTGCCCTGCGGGACCGGATGCTGGAGAGCTGTTCCAGCCTCGGCCACAGTATTCTTACCATCAGCGCGTCGACGATTCCTTCTGCCTACATTCTTCCGGATGCGCTGAAGCAATTCGGCAAGGAGCATCCGGAGGTCTATTTTTCCATTCATCAAAGCGACAGCGAAGGCGTGGAGAGAGGCATTGCAGAAGGGCTTTTTGATCTTGGCCTGACCGGACGGCTGCCGGAAGATGAGAGCCTGTCGGCGGAGAGGATCTGTACGGATCAGATGGTGCTGATTACACCGGTTACGCCCTGGTTTCTGGAGAAAAAGGAAAAAGGCTCTGATGTGAAGGAACTGCTCACACAGCCGATCATTCTCCGGGAAGCCGGAAGCGGAAGCATGAAGGCTGCGGATCAGTACCTTGCCAGGGAGGGGATTCTGGAAGAGGATCTGCATGTCGTAGCGCGGATCAACGACCAGGAGGCGATCAAGAACATGGTGGCAGGCGGTCTGGGCATCTCCTTCCTCTCCGAAAGAGCTGCCAGAGGATTCGTGGAGGCAAAGAGAGTTCTTTGCTTTGAACTGCCTGAGGGAGCCGGCCTGAGAAGCTTCTATGCCGTGCAGAGAAAGAAGGATCTGCCCTCCGCTTTGCGCAGGGAATTTGTTCATTTTCTGCATGGATATTTTGAAAGACAGCAAAGCGGTCATTAAGACCGCCAAGACCCGGGGCGGACCGAAGCCGCACGCAGAGAAAGGCGCTGTACGGCAGGGAAGCGCGTGGCTTTGGTCATGAAAGATTCACGGAAGGGATTACAAAGATGGCACAGCAGCTCAGCCAGGCGGCTATGATCGAGCAAAGACTGCAGAAGGACAGGCGGTTCCATGAAAAACTGGTCAGCCCGTTTACAAAGGCTGTCAGCCGGTATGAACTGATCCGGCCGGGGGACAGGACTGCGGTCTGCATCTCCGGTGGGAAGGATTCCATGCTGATGGCCAAGCTGTTTCAGATTCTGAAGCGGCACCGGAAGTTTGAATTTGACGTGCGGTTTTTGGTGATGGACCCTGGCTACAGTCCGAAGAACCGGGCGCTGATTGAAGAAAATGCGAAGAAGCTTGGCATCCCGATCACGATCTTTGAGAGCCGGATCTTTGACGCTGTGGATCATATTCCGAAGAATCCCTGCTATCTGTGTGCCCGCATGCGCAGAGGCTATCTCTACCGTTACGCGCAGGAGCTGGGCTGCAACAAGATTGCGCTGGGCCATCATTTTGACGATGTCATCGAGACCATCCTGATGGGAATGCTCTGGGCGGGACAGTTCGAGACCATGATGCCAAAGCTGCACAGCAGCAATTTTGAAGGGATGGAGCTGATCCGCCCGATGTATCTGATCCGGGAGGAGGATATCATCGACTGGTCTGAGAAGAATGACCTCAGTTTTTTGCGCTGTGCCTGCCATTTTACGGAGAATTGTTCTGATCTCCGGGAGGATGGCAGCAGCGGATCGAAGCGATTGGAGACCAAGAACCTGATCCGCCAGCTGCACCGGAGGAATCCGGATGTAGAAGCGAATCTGTTCAAAAGCGCGCAGAACGTCAATCTTGACCGGCTTCTGGGCTATAAGAAGAATCTGGTCCGCCACAGCTTTCTGGATGAGTACGACCGGAAGGACGATTGCCCGCGCTGAGCTTTTCATCCGGCCCGGCTCGGATTTGCAGGACCTGATATTGTGTGCTATACTGACTTGTCAACGTTAAAAAGAGGAGGAATTCGTCTGTGAAGGAACCGGAAAAAGGCAGATTTGTAGGGGAGGTATCTCTGAAATGGTTCCTGCTTCTGCACCTGAGCCTGGTCATCAATTCTCTGGCGGGCACTGCATCAAAGCTGGCCGGCCGGCATGCGTTCCTTTCTTTCGGATTTCTGTTCTGGTATGGCGTGATGCTTGTGATTACGATGACGTTTGCCGTGGCATGGCAGCAGATCCTGAAGCATATGTCACTGACCTTTGCCTTCACGAACAAGCCGATTACCATCATCTGGGGACTGATCTGGGGAGTGTGTATCTTCCGGGAGAGCCTCAGCTGGAAGATGATTCTGGGGTCGGCCATTATTCTGATCGGGATTGTCATCGGTGTGTCTGATGCGCCAGACGGCTCTGCCGGGAGGAAGAACAAGGGCAGAGAGAGGGAAGACGCGGCCGATCCGGGATATCCGCGGATGGAGGCGGATTCATGAGGGCGGCATTGCTGTCCGGCGGATTCTCCATGTTCCACGGACTGGAAAAGTATATTGCTGTCTGGATCCTCTCTGTGCTGATTTCCTCCGTCGCGCAGGTGATGCTGAAGGTTGAGGCAAACAAGAAGCATGAGAGCAGGCTCAGGGAATACCTGAATCCGATGGTAATTACGGCGTACGGAATCTTTTTTCTGTCGACGTTCCTGACGATGTATGCGCTGAAGTATGTACCGCTGACCTATTCGCCGATCATAGAGCCTCTGAGCTACATCTTTGTACCGGTGATCGGCATATTGGTTCTGAAGGAAAAGATTTCAAAGAGAAGAGTGCTGGGCATTGCGATCATGTTTGTCGGCATTGTGATCTTCTCAATGTGAAAGAAGGGGAGCAGATGATTGATTTTAACAGACCTCCGGTGATGGGCACCGAAGCGGGTTTCTTTGAGCAGGTACTTGAGAACGGAAAACTGTGCGGGGATGGCCCCTACACAAAGTATGCCTCCGCGTGGTTTCAGGAAAAGTTTAACGTGCGGCACTGCTATCTTACGACCTCCTGTACCTCGGCACTTGAGATGGCCAGCTGGCTGTGTGACCTTGAGCCCGGCGATGAGGTGATTATGCCTTCCTACACATTCGTATCCACTGCGGATGCGTTTGTTCTGCGGGGGGCAAAGATTGTCTTCGTGGATATCGATCCGAAGACCATGAATATTGATCCGCAATTGATCGAGGATGCCATTACGGATCGGACAAAGGTCATCTGCCCCGTGCATTACGCGGGCGTAGCCTGCGACATGGATAAGATCCTGCGGATTGCGAAGAAGCACTCCCTGAAGGTTGTGGAGGATGCCGCGCAGGGCGTGAACGCATTTTACAAGGGACGTGCACTGGGAACCATCGGAGATTACGGGTGCTTCAGCTTTCACGAGACGAAGAACTATTCCATGGGAGAAGGCGGCGCCCTGCTGTTTAACAAGGATGAAGACCAGGAAAGAGCGGAGATTGTCCGTGAAAAGGGAACAGACCGCAGCAAGTTTTTCCGGGGACAGATCGATAAGTACAGCTGGGTCGGATACGGGTCTTCCTATCTTCCGAGCGAGCTGAATGTTGCTTATCTGTGTGCGCAGCTGGAGCGGTTTGACGAGATCAATGACCGCCGCCTCGCAATCTGGAACTATTATCATGAGACGCTCAGACCGCTCGCCGAAGCGGGACTGATCGAGCAGCCTTTTGTTCCGGACTATGCGACACACAACGCACATATGTATTACATCAAGGTGAAGGATCTTGAGACCAGAACGAAGCTGATCCGTTATCTGAGAGAGAAGGATGTTATGAGTGTGTTCCATTACATCCCGCTGCACTCGTCGAAGGCCGGCATGAAGTTCGGCCGGTTCCACGGAGAGGACATCTACACGACGAAGGAGTCGGAGAGGCTGATGCGGCTTCCGCTGTTCTTCAATCTGACGGATGAGCAGATGGAACATGTCGCCCGCAGTATTTTGAAGTATCCGGGCTGGACCTGATATGAGCAGATCACTGCTTCAGAAACTGAGACCGTATTATGTTAGGAAGGCTTTTCGGTACCTGCGACATTATGGACCGAAGGACTTCCTGATTCGTGTGCGTGAGAGACTATCACCGGAGGAAGTCCCCTATGGTCCGTGGTATGAGAAACACAGATCCTCTGAGGAAGACCTTGCGCGCATGGCAGAGGTCTTTGGCACGGAATATGAAAGGGGAGCGGACGAACCGCTGTTTTCCATCATTGTTCCGGCATGGCGGACCCCTGCCGAATATCTGAAGCAGCTTCTTGCCTGCGTTCGCGCCCAGGTTTTTGCCGATTATGAGCTGTGTCTGGCGAATGCGAGCCCCGATGATCCGCAGATGAGCCGGATTCTGGAGGAGGCCGCCGCGCAGGATGAGAGAGTGCGGGTTCTGTCTCTGAAGGAGAACGGAGGGATCGCGGCAAATACAAATGCCGCGATTGCGGCGTCCCGCGGCACCTTTGTGTGCTTTATGGATCATGACGATCTGATCGCGCCGGATGCCTTGTATGAGGCGTGGCAGCTAATCAGATCGAGAAAAGTCGATCTGATCTATACCGATGAGGATAAGATCCGGGATGCGGGGGATGGAGAGCTGGAGCATTTTCAGCCGCATTTTAAGCCGGATTTCAATCCGGACCTGCTGCGGTCGAATAATTATATCTGCCACTTTCTTATGGTGAGAAAGTGCCTGATCGACGAGGCGGGCGGCCTGAGCGGCGATTTTGAAGGCGCGCAGGACTATGAGTTCATTCTCCGCCTGACCGACCGGGTGGAGGCAGATAAGATCGGCCACATTCCGAAGGTGCTCTATCACTGGAGGACCCATGCGGCTTCGACGGCGGACAATCCGGACAGCAAGCAGTATGCGTATGAGTCGGGAAGGCGGGCCCTGGAGGAGCACCTTGCGAGAAGAGGCCTGAGCGGGGAAGTGATGCAGACGAAGGACCACGGGTTCTACCGGATCCGGTATGCCCTCAGGGAAAGGCCTCTGGTTTCGATCCTGATTCCGAACCGGGAAGAGAAGGATATGCTGGAGCGGTGCATCCGGGCCATCCGCAGAAATACCAGGTATGCGCCTTATGAGATTATCGTTGTCGAGAACAATTCCTCCTCAAAGGAGATTCTCGATTATTACAGGCTTCTGCGCAGCGAGGGCGTTCGCGTGGTGCGCTGGAAGAGTGCAGAAGGCGCGCCGGCCTTCAACTTCTCTGCGATCAATAATTATGCGCAGAGCCTGGCCCGGGGAGAATATCTGGTTTTTCTGAACAACGATGTAGAGGTCTCGGAGGGCTGGCTGGAGGAGCTGGTATCCGTATGCGCACGGGAGGATGTCGGCGCAGCCGGCGGGAAGCTGTTCTTTCCGGATGGGAGGATTCAGTCCGCGGGCATCGTGGTAGGAATCGGAGGAATTGCCGGCAGCCTGTTTACCGGAATGCGGGGCGAGTTTTCCGGTTATCTTCACAAAGCATCGCTGATGCAGGATCTGAGCTGCGTGACGGCAGCGATGATGATCGTAAAACGCAGCGTCTTCCGGAAGGTGGGCGGCTTCGACGAGGAGCTGGCAGTTGCGTTCAATGACGTGGACCTCTGTCTGAGAATCAGGCAGGAGAATCTTCTCGTGGTCTATGACCCCTTCTGCCAGGCGGTTCACCATGAATCCGTGAGCCGGGGAGACGAGTATACGAAGGACAAGGCAGCGCGCTGGCGTCAGGAAGCAGCGCGGATGAAGGAAAAATGGCCGGAGTATTATGAAAAGGGAGACCCGTATTACAATCCGAACTTCTCCCTGGAACGTTGGGATTATACGCTGAAACCATGAAGAGTATTACAATTGTCATTCCGAACTTCAATGGTATGCGGTATCTGGAGGGATGCCTGAAAAGCCTGACAGAGCAGACGGACCAGGACTTTGAGATCCTGATGATAGATAATGGCTCTGATGACGGAAGCGTGTCCTGGGTCAGAGAACATTATCCCGCGGTCCGGATCCGCGCTTACAGGCGCAATACCGGCTTCTGCAAAGCGGTGAATGCCGGAATCGGGCTGAGCCGCGCAAAGTATGTTCTGCTTTTGAACAATGATGTTGTGTGTGACCGGGAGATGGTCGCGAAGCTGCATCAGGCGATCGAGCAAAGACCGCGTGCATTTTCCTGCGGAGCGAAGCTTCTTCAGATGGCGGATCCGGAGAAGATCGATGATGCCGGAGACACTTACTCTGCGCTGGGCTGGGCCCTTGCGCGGGGAAAAGGGGCCGGCCGGGAGCATTTTGCGAAAGCGGAGAAGGTTTTTGCCTGCTGTGCCGCCTGCGCGATCTACCGCAGGAGCATGCTGGAGAAGACCGGCGTTTTTGACGAGCGGCATTTTGCGTATCTGGAAGACATCGATATCGGATATCGTGCGCAGCGCTTCGGCTTTGAGAACTGGTTCATTCCGGATGCTGTGGTGTATCATGCAGGCTCCGCGACAAGCGGAAGCAGGCACAATGCCTTTAAGGTGCGCCTGGCGGCGCGCAACAGCGTATGGCTCGTGAAGAAGAACATGCCGGCGCTGCAGGCGGCGTTGAATCTGCCGTTTCTTGCGGCGGGCTGCCTGATCAAATGGATCTATTTCTCCCGGAAAGGGCTTGGGAAGGAGTACGCCGGAGGGATCCGGCAGGGACTTGCAGGGATGGGAAGGCTGGAAGGGCCGCCCGCTGAGCAGTACCTGGCCTGCTGGAAGCTGCAGCCGCAGCTGTTTCGGGGAGTCATTGAGCAGTTATTGGAAACAGGGAAAGCATCGTGATCAAGGACAATCAGAAACATCTGAACAGAATCCATGTGGTGCTGGACGCGATGATCATCATGGTAAGCTATCTGCTGGCGTGGTGGATCCAGTTTACGTTTCTTGCGGATCCGAAAGCAGGCAAGCTTCCCATGCAGACCTACATGATGGCACTTTTGTTTGTCGTGCCCGGTTATCTGCTTTTGTATGACGCGTTTCACCTGTATAAGCCAAAGCGCGTTTCCGGACGCATGCTGGAGGCAGGCAACCTGTTCCTCGCCAATATGGTTGGACTTTTAGGGGTCATCTTTGTGCTGTTTCTGGTGAAGAAAAGTGACTTCTCGAGAGGCCTGATCCTGCTTTTCACCATGATCAATTTCGCCCTGACCCTGTGCGAGCGCAGTTTTATCCGCATCGTGCTGCGGGATATCCGCTCGAGAGGGATGAACCTCAAGCATATGATCCTGGTGGGATATTCCAGCGCCGCTGACGGGTATATTGACCGGATCTTCGCGAATCCGCAGTGGGGCTATCAGATTGACGGGATTCTGGATGACAATTCCGAGATCGGAAGCCATCATCATAATGTCCCGGTCATCGGGGACACGGATGATATTGAGCGGATTCTGGAGGAAAATGATCTGGATGAGATTGCGATCACGCTGGGCCTTGATGAATACAGCAAGCTGAAGAAGATCGTAGCCGCCTGTGAGAAGAGCGGTGTGCATACGCAGTTTGTCCCGGACTATACGGATATTATTCCGTCCCGCCCGTACACGGAGGATCTTCTGGGACTTCCCGTGATCAATATCCGGTATGTGCCGCTGTCCGACACATTCAATGCAATGGTAAAGCGGCTGATGGATATCGTTGGCTCGATTCTTGCCATTATTCTGTTTTCTCCGGTCATGCTGATCACGGCAATTGCGATCAAAAGAAGCAGTCCGGGACCGCTGATCTTCAGTCAGGAGCGTGTCGGCCTGCACAATAAACCATTTAAGATGTTTAAGTTCCGTTCCATGCGCGTGCAGACGGAGACAGATGAGAAAAAGGGCTGGACGACAAAGGATGATCCCCGGGTCACGAAGGTGGGAAAGGTCATCCGGAAGACATCGATCGATGAGCTGCCTCAGCTGTTTAATGTGCTGAGAGGGGACATGAGCATGATCGGACCGCGCCCGGAACGGCCGCAGTATGTGGAGAAGTTTCGTGAGGAGATTCCGCGCTATATGGTCAAGCACCAGGTGAGGCCCGGAATGACCGGATGGGCACAGGTGAATGGCTACCGTGGAAATACGTCGATCCGGAAGCGGATTGAGCTGGATATTTACTATATTGAGAATTGGTCTGTCGCGTTTGATATTAAGATCCTGGTATTGACAGTTTTCAAAGGGTTTATTAACCGGAATGCGTACTGACGGATGGGACGGATATGAGCTTATACGGAAAAGAGAAGAGAAATCCATCCAGCCGCTACTCCAGAATGGAGGAGCCATGGCTGGACGAGGAGACCGGAGCCGGAAGCAGGGAGAGTGCCGATGAGACACTTTCCAACGGATATGGAGTGAGCGACAGCTACGTCCGACAGGCATCCTACGGGCATCCGGAAGGGTATTACCATGATCAGCGGGGTCCTTATTATGGGCCGGATGACGATGGACAAGGCGGCTATGGCCCGGATGGTTATGGCCGGGATGGCTACGGTCCGGATGCCTACAGCCGGGGCGGCTATGGCCGGGATGGCTACGGTCCGGATGCCTACAGCCGGGGTGGCTATGGCCCGGATGGCTATGGCCCAGATGCATATGGACGGGACGGCTACGGCCCGGAAGGCCCTGAGGACTGGGATGCCTATGAGATGCGCCAGGCACGGACGGACCGTTCCCGGAAGAAAGCGCACAAAGAGGAGGACCGGCGCAAAGCGGGACGAAAAAAATCAAAAGCCGGCTTTGTCGTGAAGCTGATCCTGCTTGTGATTGCGGCCTTCGTGCTGTTTGTTGTGTGGCGTTTTTCCCGGATGAAGCATGTTTCACTGAATGATATTCTGACGAATGCGGGGCTGGAGTCTGCCTCCGGTTACCGTGAGTTCGTCATCTACGGCGTGGATTCCAGAGAGGGGAACCTGACGAAGGACGCACACTCCGACACGATCATTCTTTGCAGCATGAACGAGAGCACAAAGGAGATCCGGATGGTCAGCGTCTACCGGGATACACTCCTGGACAACACCAACGGAGAATACCACAAGGCGACGGAGTGTTATTTTTATGGCGGTCCTTCCCGTTCGGTCAATATGCTGAACAAGAACCTGGATCTGGATCTGCATGACTATATCACGGTCGATTTCAATGCAGTTGTGAAGGCGGTTGATCTGATCGGCGGGGTGGATGTTGAGGTGACGGAAGAGGAGCTTCCCTACATCAACGGATACCAGTCAGAAAACGCCGAGGTGACCGGGGCTGAGATTACTCCGGTTGAGTCTGCGGGCTATCAGCATCTGAATGGCATCCAGGCACTTGCCTACTGCCGGATCCGCTATACGGAAGGCTGGGATTACCGCAGGACCGAGCGTCAGAGAACGGTACTGTCCCAGATCTTTTCCGAAGCGAAGAGTCAGGGCGCGGTCAAGATGGCGCAGATTGTGGATACCATGCTGCCATATATCGCGACGAGCTTTTCGAACACGGAGATTCTGGATCTGACGAGAGCCATATCCGGATATACGCTGAGAGATTCGACGGGATTCCCGTTTGAGCAGCAGGGCGCGAATGTCTTTGCCGGTGACTGTGTGGTTCCGGTGAATCTGGCGCAGAATGTATCCGAACTGCACGCCTATCTGTATCAGAAGAGCGGATACACACCGACGCAGACAGTGCAGGATATCTCAAACGAGATAGCAAATAGTACAGGCATCTATTAAAGGGAGCACGCATGCATCAGGTAACCGTTATCATTCCGACCTACAAGCCGGGAGATGAGTTCGGCGTTCTTTTGAAGCGCCTCAGCCTGCAGACCCTCAGGCCCGCGCGGGTTCTGATTCTGAACACGACGGATGCTGAGACGGATGACAGGCTCGGCGCACTGCTCGACCGATGGAAAAGCCGGTTTGAGGTTCTGTCTGTACTGCATGTAGAGAAGAAGGAGTTTGACCACGGCAGAACCAGACATCTCGGATTCGTCTTCGCAAAGACTGAGCTGGTGCTGTGCATGACGCAGGATGCCATCCCGCGGGATCCATATCTGATCGAGCGTCTGGCAGCGTGCTTTGATGATGACTCCACAGCGGCTGCCTACGGAAGACAGCTGGCCGGAAAGGGAAGCAGCGAACGGGAGCGCTTCACCCGGCAGTTCAATTACCCGGCTGTGTCCCGGACAAAGATGAAGGCGGATCTGAAGAAGATGGGGATTAAGACCTTCTTCTGCTCCGATGTCTGTGCCATGTGGAGAAGGGATATCTATTTTGCGCTCGGAGGATTTGAATATCCGGCAATCTTTAATGAAGACATGGTTCTTGCCGGGAAAATGATAGAGCAGGGGTGGAAGATTGTCTACGCTGCCGACGCTGCGGTATGGCATTCGCATCGCTACAGTCCCATCCGCCAGCTGCGCCGGAATTTCGACCTTGGTGTTTCGCAGGCACAGCATGCGGAATTGTTCGGCAGATACCCGTCCGAGGGGGAGGGCATCCGCATGGTAAAGCAGTGCGCAGGCCATCTGGTGCGCTCCGGCCATGTGAATGAGCTTCCGGCGCTGATTGCGGACAGTGCCTGCAAGTATCTGGGGTACCGTCTGGGAAAGCAGTACCGGCATCTTCCGAAGCGCGTGATCCTCAGACTGACAGACAATCCGTCGTACTGGGGAAGCAGCAGGCTTTTATGAACGGAGGTATAAAAATGGCAAAGTGGAATCCGTTTGAAAAGAATGTACTGAATCCGGATCCGGATGAATTCTCGGGGGAGGAAAACGCCGGATACGGTATCCCCAGAGATGCCGACAGCGAGGATTCTTTTTCACAGGACGCAGCATCTTCTGACCGGCCGGAGGAAACAGGCCCCGCGCAGCCGGAAGATCCCGCGGATACTGATTCGCAGCCGGAGGAATTGTCCTCCGCGCAGCCGGAAGATCCCGCGGATACTGATTCGCAGCCGGAGGAACTGTCCTCCGCGCAGCCGCAGGACGAAGGGATTCCTCATTTTGAGCAGGATCCTTCCATGCAGACGGAAGACACCGGGACTTTCGGTGCGGGAGCGGATCCTTTCGCACAGCCCGGAGGGGAATCGTTTGCGCAGCAAGGCGGCGATGCGCATGACTTTGAAGAGGAGGAACTGAAGTTTGACACCCAGACCGGTGAGCGGCTGGACCGGCCGAAGAAGAAGTTCCCTTCGATTCTTCTGACCATTGCAGTCACTTCGCTGGCAATCGGCGCTTTCGTATATTCCGTGAAGCCGGGCGCACTGCCCTCTTCAGGCGGAGAGGAGAAACCGGAGCAGGTTGAGAGCGAGACGCTGCTTGCCATTGCCGCACCTGAATCCGAGTCAGAGCTGAGCGCAGGCATCGTACAGGAGACAGAGACCGAAGAAAAGGCGGCTGAGACCGAGGCGGATGTCGCGGTCGGAAAAAAAGCAGAGCCGAAAGAGCCTGTGAAGCCGGAATCGGAAATGGAATCCGGGCCGGAAACGGAAACAGAAACGGAAACAGAAACCGAGGCAGAAGCCGGAATCCTCAGGCAGGAGGACGGTCCTGCATTTTCCACAGACGGCATTACCGTGAGCGCGTCTTTGGATGTCGCTGACCTGGTGGAAGAGGTTATGCCCCAGGTGGTATCGGTAACAGCGACCAGCCTTCAGACAGTGCGGGATTTCTTCTACGGAACGCAGGAGATTCTGGAGACGGACGCGGGAAGCGGCATTATCATCGACAGGGATGATCAGTATCTGTACATTGTTACGGATGCTGTCATCGTGAATGATGTCCAGGATGTGACGGTTGGCTTCTGCGTGAAGAAAGAAGCGGCAGAAGAGCTGAAGGACGAGGATACGGTTGCGCAGGCCGAGGTGATGGGGATCGATGAAGAGAGCCTTCTTGCCGTCATCCGGGTTGCGGAGGATCAGATCAATGAAACGGTTCTCTCAGCGGTGAAGACTGCCGTGCTGGGGGACTCCGATCAGATCCGGGTAGGCGAGAAAGTATTCGCGATCGGAAATGCGATGGGCCGCGGCCTGTCTGTGACGCAGGGGATTGTTTCCGCGGTGAAAAGGTCCATGCGGTACGGCGCGGCGGATCATGAACTGATCCAGACCGATGCTTCGATTAATTACGGCAATTATGGCGGAGCTTTGCTGAATGCGGACGGAGAAGTGATCGGAATCAACGCGGGCAAGATTACAGAGAATGCCAGCGAGGGCATGGGGTTCGCTTATCCCGTCAATGACGCCAAGGAAGCGATCAGCCGGATGCTGGAGAAGACGGGGGCCGGCGCAGTGACGGAAACGGAAGAAAGCAAGGACGCCGCAGCGAAGGAGAAGGCACAGACCGGGGAGGAGACGGAAGAAGCGAAGCATACGCTGACGCTGGCACTGGCGGAAGAAGAGAGCGAATCCAGTTCCCCGGACAAGGAGAAGGAATCGGAAACACAGCCGGCCGAAGAACAGATCCGCATGCCGGAATCGGAAGATACGAAGAAAGAAGAGGCGCCCTCGGAAAGTGAGAAGGCCGGAACAGAGCCGGCCGCAGCCACGGACGACCAGGGGCAGCTCGGCATTCAGGTCGGAGAGTTCTCAAAGGAAGACCAGATCATCTACCGCATCCCGGCAGGCGTGGTTGTGGCAGTTGTTTCAGAGGGGTCCGGTGCCCAGGCCGCGCAGCTTGCCGCCGGAGATCTGATCACAGGGATTAACGACACCCGGGTGGAATCCGTTGGGGAATTGAAAGAAGCCCTTTCCGGCCTGAAGAGAGGAGATAAGGTGAAGGTGAGCTTCCTACGGCCGGATTCCGACGGTGTGTATCACAAGGACAAAGAGACGGAAGTAACGGTTACGCTTCAGTGACGGAGGAAGCCGTGCTCCGCATCAGGAGGTTCCATGGACGAGATCAATAAGACGGGGGATATCGATCAGGAGAAGAAAAGTCCGGAGGAAGAGAACAAGGACGAGGACTTTGAAAAAGTCTGCTTCCTGTGTCACCGCACCGAGAGCCAGGCGGGAAAAATGATCAGCCTGCCCGGAGGAATCACCGTCTGCGCGGACTGCATGCAGAAGTCCTTCAATGCAATGGACAATCCGGAGATCCGGAACATGCTGAACCTGCAGAATTTCACCGGAATGAAGGGCTTCCCGGATATGGGAATGTTCAACATGGATATCCTGAAGGATGCCATGCAGTCCCCGAAGGGGGTTAAAAAACCAAAAAAAGAAGAGAAGAAACCGAAAGCGGTCTTCGACATCAGATCATTGCCCGCGCCGCACCGGATCAAGGCAGCACTCGACGACTATGTGATCGGCCAGGAATACGCGAAGAAAGTAATCTCCGTGGCAGTTTATAACCACTACAAGCGCGTGAGGACCGGCACGAACTCTGCCGACGAGATCGAGATTGAAAAGTCGAATATGCTGATGATTGGTCCGACGGGCAGCGGGAAAACCTATCTGGTGAAGACGCTTTCCAGACTATTGGATGTTCCGCTTGCTTTGGCGGATGCGACCGCGCTCACGGAAGCGGGGTACATCGGAGATGACGTGGAGAGTGTTCTGAGCAAGCTTCTGAGCGCGGCGGACAACGATGTGGAAAAGGCCCAGACAGGCATTGTCTTTATTGACGAGATTGACAAGCTGGCCAAGAAGCAGAACACGAATCAGAGAGATGTCAGCGGCGAATCCGTACAGCAGGGATTATTGAAACTGCTGGAAGGAGCCGAGGTGGAGGTCCCGGTCGGAGCGACCAGCAAGAATGCGATGGTCCCGATGACCACAGTGAATACGAAGGATATTCTGTTTATCTGCGCAGGCGCATTTCCGGGACTGGAGGACATCATCAAGAGGCGGCTGACGAAGTCATCTTCCATGGGGTTCGAATCCACATTGAAGGATACCTATGACAACGATCCCGATCTTCTGACGAAGGCGACGACCCAGGATCTGAGGGAGTATGGGATGATTCCGGAATTTATCGGAAGACTGCCCATGACGTTCGCGCTTCGAAAGCTTGACCGCGATATGCTTGTGCGTATCCTGAAGGAGCCGAAAAACGCAATCCTGAAGCAGTATCAAAAGCTTCTGGAGCTGGATGAAGTCAGGCTGGATTTTGATGACGCCGCACTCGAAGCAATCGCGGAGGAAGCGCTGTCACGGGACACCGGGGCAAGAGCTTTGCGATCCGTCATAGAAGAATTCATGCTGGATATCATGTATGAGATTCCGAAGGATGATAACATCGGAAAGGTGCTGATCACCCGGGAATACATCGAGCACAGGGGCGGACCGGTGGTCACCATGCGCGGAGCAGGCAATGCACTTTTGACCGGAGCTTAATAACAGTGGTAAGAGGGAGCTGATACATTTTATGAGTGAAAAAGACTCACAGGCAATTTTTCTGGAGAGACTCCGGAAACTGGTGGAGAAAGCAAACAGCAACAAGGGTACGATCAATATCGAGGAGATTTCCTTTGCCTTTGACGATATGAATCTTCCGGAGGAAGAGATTGAGGGAATCTATGATTACCTGAAGAATCAGAATATCATCGTCACACAGGGAAACGGACCGGTCATGGATGCTGCCGGCTCGGCAGTGGGGGAAGAGACCGAGGAAATTCTGATCGATACCGGGGACGACCTGCTGGATGAGGAAGAAGACGCGATCGACGAGGTTGAGGAGGTCCGGATTGAAGAGACGGCCGAGGTGCTGGAGGGCGTCTCGACAGAGGATCCGGTCCGCATGTACCTCAAGGAGATCGGAAATGTCCCCCTGCTGACGTCTGAGCAGGAGGTTGACCTTGCCATGCGTGTCGAAAAGGGCGATGAGGAAGCCAAAAGGGAACTGACCGAGGCAAACCTCAGGCTTGTGGTATCCATTGCGAAGAAATACGTCGGCCGCGGCATGCCGTTTCTGGATCTGATTCAGGAAGGCAATATGGGCCTTATGAAGGCTGTCGATAAGTTCGACTATACCAAAGGGTATAAGTTCTCCACATACGCGACCTGGTGGATCCGTCAGGCGATCACAAGAGGCATCGCGGACACCGGGCGTACGATCCGGGTACCGGTGCATATGGTTGAGACCATCAATAAGACGCTTCGCATGACGCGTCAGCTTCTGCAGGAACTCGGAAGGGAACCTACCCCGGAAGAAGTGGCCGATCGTTTGGGCGTTCCACCCGCACGGGTGCGGGAGGTGCTCAAGATCTCGAGAGACCCGGTTTCTCTGGATACGCCGATCGGAGAGGAAGACGATTCCCATCTTGGTGATTTCATTGAAGATGAGACTGCGCTTTCTCCGGCGGACAGAGCGACATTCTCCATGCTGCGGGAAGAGCTGGCAAATGCGCTGCAGTCCCTGACGGAGAGAGAGCGCCAGGTGGTCACCCTCCGCTTCGGACTGGAGGACGGAAGAGCCAGAACGCTTGAGGAGGTAGGAAAGGAATTCAATGTCACCAGAGAGCGTATCCGCCAGATTGAGGCGAAGGCGCTCAGGAAGCTGAGACATCCCAGCCGGTCCAAGCGGCTGAAGGACTTCCTGAACTGAGCGGTATGAAGACGATCCGCACCTATGAGGAAGCCGTCTCGTATATGGAGACCCTTCCCCTGTTTACAAAGAAAAATGATCTGTCCGAGGTTTCCCGCATGCTGGATCTTCTGGGGCATCCGGAGGATGGCTTTCGCCTGATCCATGTGGCGGGGACCAACGGAAAGGGAAGCACCTGCGCATTCCTTGAGGCGATTTTCCGCCAGGCGGGATTCAAGACAGGGCTGTTTACCTCTCCGCATCTGATCCGGATCAATGAAAGGATCCGCGTGCAGAACCGGGAGATCCCGGATGATGCCTTTGCCGAAGCGCTCGCGAAGGTCCTGCAGGTGCAGAAGGTCCACATGCAGACGGGCGGCAAGAGACTGACCTGGTTCGAAACGCTGTTTGTCCTGTCCCTGTGCTATTTTGAGAAGAGCGGGATTGACCTTCTGGTATGCGAGACCGGTCTGGGCGGAAGACTGGATGCGACAAACACCATCCGTAAGGCAGACGGCGTTGTGATTACGTCGGTCAGCCTTGATCACACGCAATACCTGGGGGATACGGTAGAGAAGATCGCCTGGGAGAAAGCCGGGATCATCCGCCTAGGCGCGCCGGTGATCTACTGCGCGAAGGATCCGCGCAGCGCGCGTGTGATTGCGGAAGCAGCGCACGAAAAACACGCGGAGCCAATTGGACTGACGCCGGATCTTTATACGGTTACGGAACGAAAGCATGCCTCACTTCAGGTGGGGCTTACGAAGAAAGACGGAAACAGACTGTCTTTGCAGGTTCCCTTCGCGGCGGAGTATCAGGCGGAAAATGCATGTCTGGCTGCGCTGTGCGCACTGCGGCTTGGAGCAAAGGAAGAGACCATCCGCTCAGGAATTGCGCACACCGAATGGCCGGGACGGATGCAGGAGATCCGTCCGGACGTGTATGTTGACGGCGCGCACAATCCGGATGCGGCGCTCAGGCTCAATTCCGAGATCAGAAGAATCGGCAGAAACGGGCGGGTATGGCTTCTGACAGCGATCGTATCGGATAAGAACCACAGCGAGATTGTCCGGTCTCTGTGCAGCGGCATTGACTTTGCCGGCGTGGTCGTTACATCCGTGGGCGGAGACAGGCAGCTGGGAGCGCAGGTCCTGGCGGAAGAGTTTCGCGCGGCCGGGCTGAAGCGTATCGAGATCGAGCCGGATGTGGAAAAAGCATATCAGCTGGCCTTGCGGGAAAAGAAGGACAATCCTCTGATCTGCACCGGGTCTTTATACCTGGCAGGCGAGATACTCGCGATGGAAAAGCGCCTGCGTTCCGGGTTGCCGCATTTGGGCAGCGCGGGTTGAAAGGAGTCAAAGAAAATGCTGAATTATGAAGAGGAACTCAAAAAGTTCCATCCGAGCATGGATGTCAATGAAGCAGAGGATGCGATCTACAGCCGCGACCTCACCGATGTTACGGACATTCTCAAGGAAATGATGCGCGATGAGAAAGAGCGCAAGAACAAGAACAGGAAATGAGGAACTCCGGACATGAAATGTATTTACTGCGGAGCAGGATCACAGACAGAAGAATACTGCCGAATCTGCGGAGCGGATCTTACGATTGTAAGACGAATTATCAGGATCTCAAACCTTTTGTATAACCAGGGACTGGAAAAGGCCCAGGTCAGAGACCTGTCCGGCGCGATTTCCTGCCTGAAGAGATCCCTGAAATTCAATAAAGAGAATACCGACGCGAGGAATCTGCTGGGGCTGTGCTACTTTGAAACGGGAGAGGTGGTCAACGCGCTCGTGGAGTGGGTCATCAGCAATAACATGAACAGCAGGGACAATCTTGCCTCTTCCTATATCAAGACGCTGCAGAGCTCCAAGATGCGGCTGGACCAGTATAATACTGCGATCCGCAAATACAATCAGAGCCTGACCTATCTGAAACAGGGTAATGAAGACATGGCTCTGATGCAGCTTCGCAAGGTGATCAGCCAGAATCCGAAATTTGTGCGTGCCTATCAGCTGCTTGCGCTGGAGTACATGCATACCGAGCAGTGGGAGAGGGCCAGAAGCCTCTTGAAAAAGGCAGCCAGGATCGACAACACGAATACGACGACACTGCGCTATCTCACGCATGTGGAGGAGACAACCGGAAAGACATCCCTGTTCGGGCGCCGCAGCAGGCCGAAGGTGGAACGCAGCGCTCCTTCAAAGGAGGACGAACAGCAGGAGAGCCCGCGGGAGATCGCGCTGCGCTATGTAAGCGGAAATGACGTCATCATTGCACCGACCACGTTTCGCGACAGCTCAACCGTGGCGACCTTCATCAATATTATGCTCGGAATTCTGCTGGGAGCGGCCATTGTCTGGTTTCTGACGGTGCCCGCGATCCGCCAGGGAGCAAATGACAAGGCGAACAAGCAGGTGTCTGACGCGAACACTTCTCTGGCGACCGTCACGGCGACGGTGCAGGATCTGCAGGATGAGGTGGACAGCGCCAACGCGAATACGGATACGGCTAAGAAGGAAGCACAGAGTGCGAACGAGCGCGTTGCTTCCTACACAGAGCTTCTGAAGGTTGCCGACCTCTATGTGAAGGGAGATCAGACGAAGACTGTGGCTGCGTTGGGAGAGCTGAACGGCGATGACTTTGATTCCGAGGGAAAGCAGCTGTATGACGACCTGACCGCCATGGTTGGCGACGCCCTGTTTAATCAGTACTACACCGAGGGAACGTCCGCCTACGTTGCGGGCAATTACCAGGAAGCGGCCAAGCAGCTTCAGATGGCAATCGACTCCGACGCGGAAGGCAAGAGTGTGCGGTATTACGATGCGCTGTACTATCTGGGATTCGCTTATATGAATGCCGGAGATTCTGCCAGGG
>CADBZI010000021.1 GCA_902799015.1 uncultured Lachnospiraceae bacterium
AGCGCTTGCTGCTTATGAGAAGGCGGAGGCAGATGACTCCTCCTGGTGCTTTCCGAACAAGCTGGAAGACATCCTCGTACTGGAGGACGCGATCCGTGTCCTGACTGCTCAGGGGAAATCAGCGGCAAAAGCTTCTTATTATCTTGGCTGCCTGTATTACGACAAGCTGCAGTATGAGAAAGCGATGAAGCTGTGGGAGCGCTCCGAAGAGGCGGATGACACATTCCCGACCGTACACCGCAACCTTGCGCTGGTTTACTACAACAAAATGAACCGGACCGAAGAGGCGGTGAAGGAACTGGAGAAAGCATTTTCGCTGAATCCGGAGGACGCAAGGGTATTCCTGGAGCTGGATCAGCTCTACAAGAAGGTGGAAGTTCCGATTGCAAAGCGGCTGAAGGGCTTTGACAGCCATCCTGCGCTGCCGGCGAAAAGAGATGACCTGATGGTGGAAGAACTGACGCTTCAAAACACCCTGGGCCAGTATGAGAAAGTATATGATGAAATCATGCACCACAGCTTCCGTCCGTGGGAAGGCGGAGAGGGCAAGGTCCCGATGCAGTACAAGACCAGCCTGGTGCAGATGGCGGTGCGCAGCCTGAAGAAAGGCGACGCCAAAACGGCGAAGGATCTTCTGGAGAAGGCGCTGCTCTATCCGCAGAATCTGGGAGAGGGCAGGCTGGAAGGCACGAAGGACAATCATATCTGGTACTGGCTCGGAAGAGCGCTGGAGGCACTCGGACAAAAGGATGAGGCGAAGAAAGCCTATCAGAATGCCGAGCTTGGCGAGGATGAGCCGGCTGGCGCGATGTATTACTACGACCAGCCTGCGGACATGATTCTGTTCAAGGGTCTTGCCAAAGAGAAGCTGGGTAAGAAGAAGGAAGCGTGCATGTGCTTCAACAAGCTGATGGACTACGGCGAGAGGCATGTGAAGGATGTGATGGAGTACGATTATTTTGCGGTCTCCATGCCGGATTTCCTGATCTTTGAGACTGACCTGACCAAGAAGAATACTGCCCATTGCTGGTATCTGATGGGACTGGCCGCGATCGGGTCCAAAGACCGGGAAAAAGCTGCGGCATGCTTCGACAAGGCCCTGGAATATGAATATGATCATCAGAATGCGATCCTGTACAAAAGGATGCTGGAAGAAGATCTGTTCTGAATCAGAAAAGGAGGCAGGAATACGATGGCGATACCTTTGGAAAGTGTAAGCGTGACTGCGTTTAAGCCGTTTGGTACAGTGCTGGAATTTCTTCCCTGCGACACGGGTAATTTCTATATTGCGGACACAGAGCCGCAGAGCGGATGGAGGGTCGCGGTGTTCCGCTACTCCAACAAAGAGATTCAGAAGATCGAATGCCACCCGACCTCAAAGGAATCCTTTGAACCGCTTCACGGGATTACGGTGCTGCTGGTGGCGGAACATGAAACACCCGAGAACTGTCACGCATTTATCCTGGATAAGCCGGTTGTCCTGAAGAAGGGAATCTGGCATCAGACACTGGCGCTGACGCCGGAGGCACAGGTGAAGATCACGGAGAACATAGAAGTCGAGTCCGTGTTCTATACCTATGACAAGCCGAAGCAGGTGTATCTGGGCTGAAAGGAAAGTGGAAAGGAAGGAAAGGCTGTCCGTGAAAAAAGACACGTTCGGAATCAACATGAGGCAGTACTGCAGGGATCATGAGAGCACTGTCTGCAGGGCGGTTTTGGACAGGAGCGTGACATCGGAGCTGATCGATCTGCACAGAGAGAAGATCCGGATCCTGCAGCATGAACGGCTCGTTCATCTGATCGTGACCGTGATGGTTGTCTTCGTGGAGCTGTTTGCGGTAAACCTGACGCTGCTTCATCCCGAGCTTGGGATCTATCCGGCTCTGGTCATGCTGGGGTTCGCGGTTTTGCTCGGGTTTTATTTCCGGCACTATTTCTTTCTGGAGAATACCGTGCAGCGGTGGTATCGACTGCTGGACGAGATGGAAAGCACAATCAAAGAATGATGATCCGGCGCTGCCGTTCCTTTCGGACGGGAGCGCCTGCTTTATGGCTGACCTGGTTTGAAAGAGTTTTAAGAGAGTTTTCGAAATGAATTGCCGGAATGGATTTGTAAAGCATCCTTTTTCGTGCGTATAATGATGTATGCATGTAATGTCAAAAAGACGGGCGAACCGCTGACGCGCAGAAAAAAGAACAGGTCTGACCTGACAGGAGGATGAGGATGGAAAAGAAATACGATGTCATTCATATCGGGGAGTCGAATCTGGACATAACGGTCCCGGAGGTTCCGGATGAGTTTTTTACGGAAGATGCCTCCACCTTTGGCTGCGGACTCATCACGGACGGCTGCGGCGGAGACGCAGCCAATCAGGCGCTGTGTGTCGCAAGCCTTGGCGATCACAATGCGCTGTTCGGCCGTCTTGACAATGGGATGACCGGTGAGCGGATCTATTCTCTGATGAAGGAGCGTGGGGTGGACACCTCTTTGATCATCCGCGATGACAATTGCCAGACGCGGCGGATTATCGTCAATGTAAGAAAAGACGGATCCCATAAGTTTCTTGTGGGAAAGGGCGTCAATTATGGATTGCATCAGGAAGATATCGTGCCGGGTACACTGGATCAGACGAAGATCCTGGCTCTTGGCAGCCTGTTTGCCATGGACACGCTGGATACGGAGCACAGTGTTTCCTATGCATTGAAGTTCTGCAAAGATGCGGGTGGCCAGATCGTTGCGGATATGACCGGCGACGTGCACGGCCTCGGACCGAAGTTTTACGAGGACCTCTATGAGCAGATTGATTATCTGGTACCGAGCTGGGATGAGGGTTTCTATGTAACCGGCCTCCGAAAGGAAGAGGAGATGGCGGACTACTTTCTGGAAAGGGGTGTTGGCCATGTCATCATCAAGCTGGGAGACCAGGGAAGCTTTTTCAAAAGCGCAAAAGAACGGTTCTACACGGATCCCTATGTGGTGGAGCCTGTGGATACGACGGGCTGCGGAGATAATTTTACCGCCGGGTTTATCCATGCGTATCTGAAGGGACTGCCGATGAAGGAGTGCGTACAGTTTGCCTCCGCTACAGGCGCGCTGAATTCTCTGGGGCTTGGCGCGAACTCCTATGTGCGCAGCGAGGAGATGGTTCTGGACTTCATGCGCAAAACACCGGTCAGAAAGATACTGCGATAAACCGTTACCGGCCGTGAGCGTGCGCAAGGAAAAGGAAGGATCGGATCCGGAATGCTGCAGACTGAAGCAGGGCAGATGCGCGAGCGAAACAACATCCGGCAATGTCAAAAAAAAAGAGGGTTTTCCTCTGATTCCGAAAGAAAACATGTGCATTCTGTATAGTTTCCTCCCGGATCGAGCGGAAATGCGCGACAATTTCCCTGTAGTTACAAAAACGTTTTCGTAAAAAAGTAGACATGTACACAAAATAGTGCTTGCCATTCTCTTGGTTAAACAATATAATGTACTCGTGGTCCGGACAAGCAAGGCCGGGCCCAAAATATGGATAAAGCATTTGAGGAATACATTTGATGAATACATTTGAGGAATGCAGTTAAAATATATCAATTCTTCGGATGCTGTTTTGTCACTATTTTTTTGCCAAGTGTGGATCACAAGGAGGGAATCACATGAAGAAAGTACTTGCTGGAGTTATGGCTGCTGCGATGGTTATGTCCATGAGTGCAGTCGCGTTCGCAGGCGAGACTGAGGCTGAGGGAAGCGCTGTTTCCAAGAACGCTCGTGTTAACTGGAGAGATGAGGATCTGTCCCAGTATGCTGACATGAAGCTGAAGATCGGTTATGCTCCTGCTACCATGAACAATCCGTTCTGGCTTGCTGTTGAGGATGGTGTTAAGGAAGCTGCTGAGAAGGCCGGCGCTGATGTCGAAGTCATCGAGGTCTCCGGTGAAGGCGATCAGGCTCTGATCAACGAAGGCGTTAACAACCTGCTGGCAGACGGCATCGATGCCCTTCTGATTGCTCCGGCTGACGTTGCGGCTGCTGAGTCTGCATTCAAGGCTGCTGTTGAGGCTGGTGTTCCGGTCATCAACTTCGATACGCCGGTTGACGAAGGCGAGAACGGCGGATACGGCGATCTGGCGAATACCATCATCGCTTCCGATAACTACAATGCAGGTTATGTCTGCGGCGCTGACGTTGCTTCCAAGTTCGAAGGACAGCACTGCAAGATCCTGGTTGCGCATTCTCCGCGTGCTACTTCCTGCACACGCCGTTATGCCGGATTCTTCGATGCACTCGACGAGGCTGGTGCGGACTATGAGATCGTACAGGAAGTTGATGGCTGGGGAGATCGTGAGAAGTCCCTGAACGCTGTTGCTCCGGCTCTGGTTGCTGACCCGGATATCGATGTTATCTTCGCGATCAACGATCCGTCCGCAATGGGATGCTACGATGCTGTTGAGCAGGCGACTGTCGAGCTTGAGAAGGATATCCTGATCTACGGCGTTGACGGAAACCCGGATATCAAGCAGATGATTAAGGATGGCCAGGTTGAGGGAACCGGTTCTCAGTCTCCGAATACTCTGGGATTTGACTCCATGGTCGCTGCGTTCAAGATTCTGAACGGTGAGGAAGTTGAGCACAAGATCGATGTTGACACCTTCCTGATCACTGCTGAGAACGTTGACGAGTTCGGAACCGACGGATGGCAGTAATGAACCGTTCATCGAAACTGAATTACACAATCGAATCAGATTGAATCAGTGTCACATGTAAAATTGAGGGTGGTCGGTTCGGCTGCCCTCTTTTTCAGTCAAGAGGTGAGCATATATGTCAGATGTATTAGTGCAGATGACGGGGATCTGCAAATCATTCCCCGGCGTCAAAGCGTTGGACAATGCTCAGCTGACGCTTCACAAAGGTGAGATCCTCGGTCTTCTCGGCGAGAATGGTGCCGGCAAGTCAACCCTGATGAATTGCCTTGGCGGCATTTACAAGCAGGATGAGGGTACCATCGAAGTGGATGGCCAGAAGGTCGAGATCAATACCGTCCACGAAGCCCAGCAGCTGGGTATTGCATTTATCCATCAGGAGATCGCGCTTGTTCCTTTCCTGTCTGTGGCAGAGAACATTTTCCTTGGAAGAGAACGTACGACCGGCAGGTTTGTCGATCAGGGAAAGATGCGTGAAGAGGCGAAGCAGTGGCTGCAGATGGTTGGACTGGACATTGATCCGGGAACTCCTGTGAACCAGCTTAGCATCGGCATCCAGCAGATGGTTGAGATCGCCAAGGCCTGCTCTTTGAACATGAAGCTGATGATCATGGACGAGCCGACCTCCTCTCTGTCCGAGAGAGAAGTTGAGAGCCTGTTCAAGATGATGCGTCAGCTCAGGGACAGAGGAATCGGCCTGATCTATATTTCCCATAAGCTGTCCGAGATCTTCACGATTACTGACAGGGTCTGCGTCATGCGAGACGGCGGATATGTCGGAACCATTATCACAAAGGAATCGGAAGAAGCGGATCTGGTCCGGATGATGGTCGGCCGTGAACTGACCAACTACTATACCAGGAATTTCCTCCCGAAGGGTGATGTTTTGCTGAAAGCGGAAAACATCAGCGGCGGAAAAATGGTAAAGGACTGCTCCTTCGAGGTACATAAGGGCGAGATAGTTGGATTCTACGGTCTGGTCGGCGCGGGACGTTCCGAGCTCCTGAAGTCAGTCATGGGCCTGTACCCGAGATCGTCGGGAAAAGTAACCTTCCAGGGAAAAGATATCTCTAAGATGTCTACGCTCGACATTCAGAAGATGGGTCTTTGCCTGGTGCCCGAGAACAGAAAGCTGGAAGGACTGATCCTGAAGAATACGATTGCCTTCAACATGAGCATCTCGGTTGTTCATAAGTTTATCAATGCGCTGCATGTCAGCAGGAAGAAGGAAGAAGAGATCGTCAACAAAGGTGTATCCAGCCTTGACGTCAAGACTCCTTCGATCCATCAGGTGGTCGGCAACCTGTCCGGCGGCAACCAGCAGAAGGTTGTTATCGCGAAGTGGCTGGCTGCGGAGCCAAAGCTTCTGATCATGGATGAGCCGACCAGAGGTGTTGACGTCGGTGCGAAGGCTGAGATCTATAAGATTATGAACGATCTGGTTCAGCAGGGAATCGGAATTGTCATGATCTCTTCTGAGATGCCGGAGACAGTAAACATGTGCGACCGTATGTATGTGATGAGTGAGGGCAAGATCCGCGGCGAACTTGACAAGTCCGAGTTCACGCAGGAGGCGATCTTGAATCTCGCCATGGTGGAGGACTAAAACATGGGAAAAAAAGATGAAATGAAAGCGAGCAATCCATTTGTCCATTTTTTCCAGGAGAATATGGGTATCCTGGTTGCTCTTGCGGCACTGTGTATCTTCCTGGAGATCATGAACCAGAGGTTCTTTACCTGGTCCAACTGGCTCACGATTCTTGATAACGTATCCAAGACAGGATTCCTGGCCATCGGCATCATGCTCTGCATCATGCTCGGCGGTATCGACCTGATCGCCGGCGCCGGCATCGCATGCTCCGGTGTTCTTTGCATCGTCTGCATGGAACGCTGGCATCTTCCGATGATCGTCGCGATCATCGCCGGACTTCTCGTCGGATTGATTGCCGGTATGCTGAACGGAATAATCATTGCATACTCCGGAATTCACCCGTTCGTTGTTACATTGGCTATGCAGAGTATTCTGCGAGGCGTTGCTTATCTTCTTGCCAATGCGCAGCCGGTTCCGCTGTATGTGAATGAATTCTTCCCGAGAATCGGTATCGACCGTGTATTCGGCATCCCGCTTCCGATCATTTACCTGATTATCCTGTTCTTCATTCAGTGGCTGCTGCTGAATAAGACAAAGACCGGACGTTACATCTATGCGGTCGGCGGCAATGAGACTGCTGCGAGATTCTCTGGTATCAATGTTGAGAAGATCAAGATCCTGGTCTGGACATTCTCCGGTCTGCTCTGTGCATTTGCCGGCGTTGTCCTTTCCGCGAAGCTGAAATCCGGACAGCCGTCCACATCGGTCGGTGCTGAGACGGATGCCATCGCTTCCTGTGTTCTTGGCGGAACATCCATGTATGGTGGTACCGGCCGAACCTCCGGTATGATCATCGGCGTTTTCATCATCGGCGTTATCTCCAATGGTCTGACCCTGATGCACCTGGATGTCAACTGGCAGTATGTTGTGAAGGGCGTTATCATCCTGGTCGCCGTTTACTCTGACATGGTCCGTCAGCGTAAGTCCCAGGCGAGAAAAGAGTAATACAATCTCTCAGTGGGAGAAAACAGAATCAAAACAGGGAAGAGGCAGCTTGCGGGCTGCCTCTTTTTGGAGGAAAAGAAGAATAAGCACAGAATCATTTTCCCAAAAGGGGAAGAATCTGCTATTATATGGAAGGATCTTCCGGAAGTGAGTTTCGGACTGCTGAAGATCGGCTGGCTATGCATCAGCAGAAGCAGAAAGGAGCATTTGCGGAAGCGTCTTGCAGTGGGGACAAACGAAAGGAGTAACACATGGCATTCGAAAAGTGTATCGACATTATCAAGCATGCACAGAGATCAAACACATCCGTGTTCGCAGTAAACTGTTTTGATTACAATACTGTCAAGGGAGTGATCTACGCGGCGGAGGAGACGGCAACGCCTGTACTGGTTCAGCTGTTTCCGGGACATGCATCACAGTGGAAGGTTACCAGCATTGAAGGCTTTGCTGCGATCACAAAACAGCTCGCTTCTGAGGTGAAGACGCCGATCGGACTGCACCTGGATCATTGCTATACCTATGAAGAGATTCGTAGAGCTGCAGACGCAGGCTTTACTTCGGTCATGTTTGACGGCTCCGAACTTTCTCTGGAGGAAAATGCACAGAAGACGAAGGTAATCGCTGACGAGATGCACGCAAGAGGGATCGCGGTTGAGGGCGAGATCGGACACGTCGGACTTGCCGCAGAGGATGCAGGGTCTGATCTTGATCTGTATACCAAGCCCGAGGCGGCAAAACAGTTCTATGCGGAGTCAGGCGTCGATCTGCTTGCGATCGCGATCGGAAATGCGCATGGTTTCTATAAGGGAACACCGCATCTGGACATCGACCGCCTCGATGCGATTCATGCAGCGACGGAGGGTCTTGCTCTGGTATTGCACGGCGGAAGCGGTATTCCGGATGATCAGCTGGAGGTCGCCTTCTCCAGAGGCATCAATAAGTTCAATTACGGAACCAACTATCTCTGGACTTACTATAAGGCACTTGCCGGATTCGTAAAGGATCATGAGAAGGAAGACTACGCGGATGTCCTTGATATGTCGATCCCGGCACAGAATGTGCTGATTGAGCATATGAAGGAGCGCTTCCATCTTTGCCACTTTGCATAAGAGGATTGCGGATTGACGTTCACCGTCTTGTGAGACAGAGTCGCTTCCGGTGAAGTGCAAAGGCATGGACGGGCTGGCAGGAGCAGATCGGCAGGAATAGGAGAGAACCCTGAGAGGATGCAGGTATGGATACGAGAGTTTGCGTGCCTGTGTCCTCTCGCTTTTTAGCGGCATGTGCAGTGGACGTTCAGACGGAAATGATCGAGAGGTATCCTAAAGATTATTTCGGCTGGCATCTGCCATGAAACAGGAAACAGATCATATAGAGAGGAACGATATGAGTAAGTATACACTGGGAATTGACTATGGCACTCTCAGCGCGCGGACCGTTCTGATGAATTGCGAGGATGGGAGCGTGGCTGCCTCTTCCACAAAAGCTTATCCCCATGCGGTGATGGACCGGCAGCTGCCTGACGGGACGCCTCTGGGAGCCGGATGGGCTTTGGAGGATGCGGAAGACTATGTTCTTGCGCTGAAAGAAACCGTAAGGAATGTGATGAGGGAATCCGGAGTTCCGAAAGAAGATGTGATCGGCCTGTCGATTGACTTTACGTCCTGCACAGTCGTTGCGGCAGATGAGCAGAAGAGAGCCCTCAGCAGTCTCACGCAATTCAGGCCGAACCCCCATGCCTGGGTCAAACTGTGGAAGCATCATGGGGCACAGGCGCAGGCGGACGAGATCAATGAACTGCTGACAAGGAAAGGATTGATCGATGACCCGCGCTACGGCGGGGCCATTTCCCCGGAACTCCTTCTGCCGAAGGTACTGCAGGTCCTCCGGGAAGCACCGGAGATCTATCAGGCAGCCTATGTATTTCTTGAGGCAGGAGACTGGCTGACATGGAATCTGACAGGAGAATTGAAGCGTTCCGGCAATATGGCAGCCTATAAGGCAATGTGGACACCGGAAGACGGATATATCTCAAAGGATCTGCTGCTGGAACTGGATCCAGGACTGGACAATCTGATCGAGGAGAAGCTGCGCGGCCAGATCTGCCCGGCAGGAGGATGCATCGGACATCTCACACAGGAGTGGGCAAAGGAGCTTGGCCTCATGCCCGGGATCGCGATCGGCGCGAGCATCATTGATTCCCATGCTGGAATGCCCGGCAGCGGGATCTGCAGGAAGGGACAGATGATGCTGGTACTTGGAACCTCCAGTGTGGAGCTTCTGTTATCAGATCAGCCTTATGCAGCGCACGGTGTTGTGGGTGCAGTCAAAGGGGCGATTATGCCTGGGTATTATTCGCTCGAGGCGGGGATTGCCGCGATCGGAGATATGTACGGGTGGTTTGCCGATGGCTATGTACCTTCCGCTTATGAGAAAGAAGCGGCTCAGAAAGGTCAGAACCTTCATCAGCTGCTCTCTGAGAAAGCGGCTCTCCTTGCACCGGGAGAGTCGGGCCTTCTGGCACTCGACTGGTGGAACGGAAACAAGACACCTTATGTCAATGGAGACCTTTCGGGTGTTTTGATTGGCCTGACCCTCCAGACAAAACCGGAGGAAATCTACAGGGCGCTGATCGAAGCTACGGCATATGGCACGCGGATGATCATGGAGGAATTCATGAAATCCGGTGCTCAGGTGGATGAAGTCATCGTGAGCGGAGGGATACCCGAGAAGAATCCGCTGGTGCTTCGCATCTTCACCGACGTGCTGAACCGGCCTGTAAAGATCTCTGCTTCTGATCAGACAGCGGCACTGGGCAGCGCGATGTACGCAGCCGCGGCAGCAGGAAAAGAAGCAGGCGGATATGAGAGTGTAGCCGAAGCCGCACAGGCACTCGCCAGACTGAAGGAAGAAGTGTACCTGCCGGATGCGGCACATGCTCAGACATACGATCAGCTGTTCTCACTCTATTGTGAACTGGCAGGGCTCTTTGATCCGAAGAAGACGAGAATCTTGTCAGAGCTTAAGGCGGGACGCTGAAACACTGCCGGCGGGAACCCCCGCCAGCATCACGCACCGGGAGAGTCAGAAGGCGGGGGAAGCATGATCGGTATCATGCTTCCCCCGCCTGAATTGCTGATGATCAAGAAAACAATTGATCAAGAACCGAATTACTTCCTCGCAATTGCCTTCTTCGCGTTTGCAGCGATGTTCTCCGGTGTCAGGCCGAAGTGCTCCAGAAGATCATTCGGATGACCGGAATGTCCGAAGCAATCGTTCACGCCGACTCTCTGAAGCGGAACCAGGCACTCATCCGTCAGAACCTCGGAAACTGCACTGCCGAGACCGCCGATGATGTTGTGTTCTTCCGCGGTTACGATCGCGCCGGTTTCTTTGGCTGCCTTGACGATGATCTCACGGTCGATCGGCTTGATGGTTGCCATGTCGATGACGCGGGCGGAGATGCCTTCCGCAGCAAGCAGATCCGCAGCCTTAAGGGTTCTCTGCACCATCAGACCGCAGGCAATCAGTGTTACGTCAGAGCCGTCGCGAAGCTGGCAGCCCTTGCCGATCTCGAAGGAGTAGCCCGGGATATCGCCGGTTACAGATTCAACCGCCGGGCGTCCGGTACGGAAATAGACCGGGCCCTTATAATCGAGCATTGCTTTTACCGCAAGACGGGTCTCGTTGTCGTCGCAGGGGCAGATCACAGTCATGCCCGGGATTGTGCGCATGAGGCTCATGTCTTCCAGTGCCTGGTGCGTGGCACCGTCTTCGCCGACGGTCAGGCCGGCGTGGCTGCCGACAACCTTGACGTTCAGTCCCGGATAGCACACATCATTGCGGACCTGGTCATAGACACGGCCCGCCGCGAAGATCGCGAAGGTGTGAACCAGAGAGGTTGCGCCGCAGGTCGCGAAGCCGGCACCGATGTTAACCATGTTGGCTTCCGCAATACCGATGTTGAAGAAACGTTCCGGATACTTCTCCGCGAAGTACATGCTCATCGTGCAGGACTTCAGATCCGAGTCAAATACGTAAATGTCGCTGCGGTCCCCAAACTCAGCAAGAGCGCGTCCATACGCGACACGTGTCGAAATATTCTCGCCCATTCTCATACCTCCAGTGAAGCAATCCTGTCATCAAGTTCCTTAATTGCCTGCTCATACTCCTCCGGAGTCGGCTGGCCGCCATGGAAGCGTGCGGTATCTTCGAAAATGGAGACACCGGCACCCTTTGTGGTATGGGCTACAATCATGGTCGGCTTGTCCAGGCACTTCTTCGCTTCATCAATCGCATTTGCGATCTCTTCCACATCCTGTCCGTTAACATTGATGACATTCCAGTTGAATGCGCGGAACTTCTCATCAATCGGATTCGGATCCATGACCTCGCTCAGGCGTCCGTCCAGCTGAATCTTATTGTTATCGACAAATGCAATCAGGTTATTGACCTTGTAGAAGCCGGCACACATTGCAGCTTCCCAGATCTGTCCTTCCTCGATCTCGCCGTCGCCCATAATCGCGTGGACATAGTTGTTGATGTGATTGGCCTTGGCATACATTGCCATACCGAGCGCGACAGACAGTCCCTGGCCAAGAGATCCGCCGGACATATCCACGCCGGGAACGTGGATCTCAACATGACCGGAAAGATCACTGTCGATCTGGCGGAAGGTTTTCAGATGCTCCAGCGGGAAGAAGCCTTTCAGTGCCAGTGTCGCGTATGTGACGGGCGAGCAGTGGCCCTTCGACACGACCAGACGGTCACGGTCGGGCTTATCCGGGTTCTTCGGGTCTACATTCATGGCCTTGAAGTAAAGGACCGCCATGATGTCTGCCATCGAGAAAGAACCGCCGATGTGACCGGATCCGGCTGTATGGATGGTCTCAAGAGCGGTTTTTCTGATGGTAGCTGCCATCAGCTCCAGTTTCCTTTTCTCATCAGTAAGCATATTCTCTCCTTACACTTCAGAATAAAACAACAGGCTGCAAAAAAGTTGACAGGTTACACGTACAAAATGCTTGTACAAACAAAAATCCGCATATACTTTAACAGTAAAACTTAAGGAAATCAAGTGCGCT
The DNA here is from genome assembly GCA_902799015.1 of uncultured Lachnospiraceae bacterium. Lineage (GTDB taxonomy): Bacteria > Bacillota > Clostridia > Lachnospirales > Lachnospiraceae > Porcincola. The sequence continues at coordinate 12,367 of CADBZI010000021.1, forward strand.
GAAACAGAATTCCGGACGCTGTACATAGAATCGGAATTCCGGGCGATTTTCGCAAATTGAGAAGTTGCGGACAACCCTCTTTTTCGCTTGTCCTTCCTTAGTCGGAACGCTATAATGGTTAAAGATGTGCTGCACCGCTGTCCCGCCTGGCGGGGTGACCGGCCTGATCTGCCGGCTGAGATGTGTAATTCCATCTGCTGACCTGCAGAGCGGTGAGGCTGATGGCGCCTGGAAAGGCCGGTGCAGGATACGATAATCATTATAACTGTCAAACTGACAGAAGCCCCGGAAAGGAGATTGATTGGTATGAGTTTCATCGATGACATCAAAGCACAGGCGAAGAAGGATAAGAAGACAATTGTACTGCCGGAGTACATGGACAGCAGAACCTATGAGGCTGCCGTGAAGATTGCGAAGGAAGAGATTGCCAATGTTGTTCTGATCGGAACACCGGAGGAGATTGCCGCGAATAAGGGTGACTATGATCTGACCGGCATCACCGTAATCGATCCGAAGACAGATCCGAACCGTCAGAAGTACATCGATAAGTTTGTCGAGCTGCGTGCAAAGAAGGGTATGACGCCCGAGAAGGCAGAAGAGCAGATGATGAGCGATTATATGTACTATGCCTGCCTGATGTGCAAGTGTGGAGACGCAGACGGTGCCGTGTCCGGCGCGTGCCATTCCACGGGCAATACGATCCGTCCGGCGCTTCAGCTGCTCAAGACCAAGCCCGGCATCAGCAGCGTATCCGGATTCTTCGTCATGGATGTTCCGGATTGCGAGTTCGGAGAGAACGGGAAGTTCGTCTTTGCGGACTGCGCCGTGAACGTAGACTTTGATTCACAGAAACTTGCGGAGATTGCCATCCTGTCCGCCCAGTCCTTTGAAGCCTTCATCGGAAAGGAAGCAAAGGTTGCAATGCTTTCCTATTCAACCAAGGGCAGCGCGAAGCATGATGATGTCACGAAGGTCGCCGAAGCGGTGAAGATCGTGAAGGAAACCCATCCGGAGATCAAGGTGGACGGCGAGCTGCAGTTTGACGCGGCCATCGTTTCCTCTGTCGCGAAGCTGAAGGCTCCGGACAGTGATGTCGCAGGACATGCGAACACCATTATCTTCCCGAGCCTGGAGGCGGGAAACATCGGCTACAAGCTGGTGCAGAGACTTGCCAAAGCAGGCGCGTACGGTCCGGTTCTTCAGGGCCTTTCCATGCCGGTCAATGATCTGTCCAGAGGCTGCTTCGCGGATGATATCGTCGGCGTTGTCGCCATGACGGCAGTGCAGGCGCAGAAGGCCTGAATTCGCAATGGATGACAGATATGTGAACCAAAAACATATCTGGATTGGGCGTCTCTTTTCAAATTCGCGGATGGCATACCTGAAAGGAGACGGGGCAGAATAAAGGTATCAACGTAGACTTATAGATTGAGAAAAGGAGAACACTCGAATGAAAGTACTTGTAGTAAACTGCGGAAGCTCCTCCCTGAAGTATCAGGTGATTGATTCCGATACCGAGCAGATCGAGGCGAAGGGGCTGTGCGAGCGCATCGGCCTTGACGGACGTCTGGTTTATCAGCCGACCGGCGGCGAGAAGGAGATTACGGAAGCACCGATGCCGACGCACTCCGAGGCAATCCAGATGGTGCTTGACGCGCTGGTCAATCCAAAGACCGGTGTTCTGAAGAGCCTGGATGAAGTGGAAGCAATCGGACACAGAGTCCTGCATGGCGGCGCGAAGCTGACAGAATCCGCTCTGGTGAATGACGAAGTCATCGCGGCCATCGAGGAGGCCTCCGACCTCGGCCCGCTGCACAACCCGGCAAACCTGATGGGCATTCATGCCTGCATGAAGCTGATGCCCGGAAAACCGAATGTTGTCGTCATGGATACCTCCTTCGGCATGACGCTTCCGGCAAAGGCATATCGGTACGCGATCCCGACCGAGTACTATGAGAAGTATCATATTCGCCGCTACGGCTTCCACGGAACCTCCCACAGCTTTGTCTCAAAGGAGACCATCAAGTATTTGAATCTGGATCCGGACAACTCGAAGGTGATCGTAGCCCATCTCGGAAACGGCGCCAGTATCACTGCCGTGAAGAACAGCAAGTGTGTGGATACCTCCATGGGCGTTACCCCGTTGGAAGGTCTGATTATGGGAACCCGCTCAGGCGACCTGGATCCGGCGATCATCGATTATCTGTGCAGCCATGAGAACCTGACCGCGGCAGACATGAACACCATTCTGAATAAGAAGAGCGGTGTTATGGCACTGTCCAATAATCTGAGCTCTGACTTCCGTGATCTGGAGGAAGCGATGGACAACGGCAATGAAGCAGCCGGCCTTGCGATCGACGCTTTCTCGTATCGTGTCGCGAAATACATCGGTTCCTACACAGCTGCCATGAACGGCGTGGACGCGATTGCATTTACGGGTGGAATCGGTGAGAATGCAGGAATTGTCCGCAAGAAGGTTCTGGAGTATCTCGGATTCCTTGGAATCACCATGGATGAGGAAGCCAACAAGAAGAGGGGAGAAGCATTCGTGCTGTCCACTCCGGATTCCAAGGTGAAGGTTATCGTGATGCCGACCAATGAAGAGCTGGCGATCTGCCGTGAGACTGTGCGTCTGACGAAGGGCTGAGATAGAAAGGGTGTTGGGAATATGGGTAAGCCGGGAACAAAATGGAAACTGATCTTCAGCATTGTCATGGATGTGGTCCTGTCTGTGGTCCTGTCGATCTCCGGAACATTGCTGGCACATCAGAAACTTGTTTTCTTTCCGAACCTTGTGAGCAGTATCGCGCTGTGCTTTGTAATTGCTTTTCTTGTCAGCACGATTATCCCGATCCCGAAGGTTTCAGTAGGATTTGCAGGGCTTTTGCACATCAAGCCGCATACGATGGCGGAAAAGCTGGTGGGAAATATTCCGGTCAGCCTGCTCTTTACTGTGATTGCAGGCGGCGCGCTTACATTCTTCAATCTGTATATGGCAAAGCATGTGGAACTGTTTCCGCGTGTGTTTCTGGGATCGTTCCTTTCGATGTTTGCGATCGTGTTTGTCGTGACATTCTGCATGACCCCCATTGCCGCAGCTGTTGCAAACAGAGCCTGCAGGAGATAGGAAACAGACTTGAATCTGTCTTTTGCTCAGATACATGAGCGAATAAAAAACTGCCGCATCCAAACCGGGTGCGGCAGTTTTTACGTGAGCTGGCCGACGCGGATGCGATCGGAACCATCTACACCATCGAACGGCAACTCTTCTCCGAAGAACATCGGTCTGACCATGTACAGATTCAGGCTTCAGGGCTTCCTGTTTTTCAAGGTAATTGCTACAATGAGTGTGCCGTTTGAGATTCTGATGCTGCCACTGTATCAGGAAATCACAACTCTGAAGCTGATTAATACTAGACTGGAACAATATGCTGTGGCCGATTCTGCTGATCTACCTGATCTTTCAGAAGTATCTGATCGACGGTATGACGGCCGGAGCGGTGAAGGGCTGAGGAAAATGCCCGGGGAGGAAATCATGGCGAATTATTACATCAATGCAGCGAACAAAAAGAGCAGGATTCATAAGGAGATCTATGGACATTTCTCTGAGCACCTGGGCCGCTGCATCTATGAAGGAATCTATGTGGGGGAAAACTCGGAGATTCCGAATGTCAATGGCATGCGCAGTGATGTCGTGGAGGCTCTGAAGGAGATCCGGGTACCGGTTCTGCGCTGGCCGGGCGGATGCTTCGCGGATGAGTATCACTGGAAGGATGGAATCGGACCGAAGGAAAACCGCAAAAAGATGATCAATACCCACTGGGGCGGCGTAGTGGAGGACAACAGCTTCGGAACCCACGAGTTCATGGAGTTCTGCCGTCAGCTTGGCTGCGAGACCTACGTAAACGGAAATGTGGGAAGCGGCACCGTGCAGGAGATGTCGGAATGGGTGGAATACATGACCTTTAACGGTGTTTCCCCGATGGCGGATCTTCGCGCAAAGAACGGACATCCTGAACCCTGGAAGGTTGATTTCTTCGGAGTGGGAAATGAAAACTGGGGCTGCGGCGGCAATATGACGCCGGAGTATTACGGGAATCTGTATCGCAGATATCAGACCTACGTGCGCCAGTACAACAGTGACATGATGGCGGCTGCCGACGATCAGGGATTTGATGAGGAGAAAAAGATCCGCAAGATTGCCTGCGGCGCGAATGTGGATGACACAGAGTGGACCGAGGGCGTGATGAAGACCCTGTTCCGCCACTGCGATCCGAGATTCCACGGGAACGCGGACGGCCTGTCGCTTCATTATTACACACATCCTGAGGGATGGGATATCAAGGGCAGTGCCACGGAGTTTGACGAGAAGACCTGGTACAAGACGCTTGCGAAGACCTGGTACATGGAGGACCTGATCAATATGCACGGCGCCATCATGGATCAGTATGATCCCCAGAAGAAGCTTGGCATGATCGTGGATGAGTGGGGAACCTGGTTCACGGTGGAGCCGGGAACCAATCCGGGCTTTTTGTATCAGCAGAATACGATGCGCGACGCACTGGTGGCCTGCATCAATCTGAACATCTTCAATAAGCATTCCGACCGTGTAAAGATGGCATGCATCGCCCAGATGGTGAACGTGCTGCAGTCGGTTCTTCTGACGGAAGGGGCGAAGATGGTCAAGACGCCTACCTGGCATGTCTTCAATCTGTTTAAGGAGCATCAGGACGCGGATCTTGTGGAGAGCTTCATCGAGACAACAAAGATCGGTGAGGAAGCGGAGTACATGGTTCCCAATCTGTCCGAATCCGCATCGGTGGACGCGAAGGGACGGCTGCATGTGACAATCGGCAACCTGTCTGTGACGCAGGCCGAGAACATTGATGCGCATATCACCGGGATGGAAGGAAAGCGTGTGAAGGCTGAGATCCTGACCAATGAGATGCACGCGAAGAATACGTTTGACGCGCCGGATACCGTACATAGCACCACGCATGATGTGAAGCTGACCGCTGACGGCTTTGGCTGTGTCCTTCCGCCCTGCAGCGTGGTCCATATCACGGTGGAATCATCGGACTGAGAATCCAAAGCGGGTTCGAATACGCATAGATGTCGTGCTGAGCGGGAGGACAGAAAACTGTCCTCCTGCTTTCCTGAACGGGTTGTTCCCGGGGATCGGCATGGCTTTTGATGGAGGTGAGAGGATGCAGCGCCCAGACCAGCCCAGACGTTATTGCAAAAAGTGCCTGACCCCTCAGACCGGGGAGGCGTTTTTTCAGCGGCTGCGGGAAATCATAGCCGGTTTTGACGAAGAAGAAAAAGTCCCGCGGGAAGTTTATGAAAAACGTCTGGATGCATGCATGTCCTGCGACCGTCTTCTGGCCGGGATGTGCCGCATCTGCGGCTGCTATGTGGAACTGAGGGCATCCTTGAAGCGAAATGCCTGTCCCGCGGTTCATCCGAAGTGGGAGGTGTTCCCGGAGGAGAATATGGAGGGCTTTTTTTCGGCTGCTGCCGCAATCCAAAAGCGGATCATTGCGGCTGATATATTGAATAATGAAATAAATTAACCGAATTCTTTGATAAGTCAAATTGGAAGAAAAAAAGACCGCGCGATAAAATGAAGAAGTATGAACATGATGAAGGTACGTCTGATTCAAGCACTAAAGTGAGGCATTTTCATGAGTGAGGAGAAGATTACTTTCTGCAAGGGCGGAGGGTGCACGGCAAAGCTTGGAGCACAGGCTCTGAACCGGGTGCTCAGCCTTCTTCCGAAGGGAGAAAGGGACCCGGATCTTCTGGTCGGCTATTCCAGCAGAGATGACGCGGCTGTATACAGACTGACAGACGACATTGCGTTTGTCCAGACGCTGGATTTCTTTCCGCCGATGGTTTCCGATCCTTATACCTTCGGGCAGATTGCCGCGGCAAATGCGCTGAGTGACATCTACGCGATGGGCGGCGAAGTGAAAACAGCACTGAATATTGTCTGCTTCCCTGAAAAGTGGGATCTCAACATACTCGGCGAGATCCTGCGCGGCGGGTCTGAGAAGGTCATCGAGGCCGGCGCCAGCCTTGCCGGCGGTCACTCCATTGCAGATGCGGATGTCAAGTATGGGCTGTCGGTCACCGGAATTGTCCATCCGGATCATATCTGGCAGAACAATACCGGCATTCCCGGGGATAAGCTGATCCTCACAAAAGCGCTCGGTGTCGGAATTCTGTGCACGGCCGACCGGGTTTCGGAGGCTCCTCTGGAGGGCATGAAGGCAGCAATTCGTTCCATGACAACGCTGAACAAAGAAGCTGCTCTGTGCTGCAGGAACTACGGGATTCATGCCTGCACGGATGTCACTGGATTCAGCTTCCTCGGACATCTTCATGAGATGATGGATGACGGAAGACTGTCGTGCAAGGTCTATTCTGATCAGATCCCGGTGCTTCCCGGCGCGGCGGAGTGTGCGGATGAATTCCTTTTGACGGCAGCCGCGCAGAGAAACCGCAATCATGTGGGAAGCTTCGTCCGGTTTGAGGGAATTCCTTTCGCGATGGAGGAGGTGCTCTTTGACCCGCAGACGTCCGGTGGCCTGCTTGTGGCGGTGGGAGAAAAAGAGGCACAGGGCCTGTTGGCGGATCTGCGCGCAAAAGGCCTTCCCGCAGCAATTGTGGGGGAGATCTGCGAGAAAGAAGAATCAGGTGCGGAGATTACCGTAAGCTGAACAAAGAATGATACAGGAAAAACAGAGTGAGGAGGATTCAGAGGAATGATTCAGGTCAATGCACTGGGCGATGCCTGCCCGATTCCGGTGGTAAAGACAAAGAACGCAATCAAAGAACTGCATGGAGCGGGAATCGTGGAAACGCTGGTAGACAATGAGATCGCCGTTCAGAATCTGACGAAGATGGCGAACCAGAAGGGATACGGCGTAAAGTCGGAGAAACTGTCCGAGGATCAGTTCCGTGTAACGATGGAGATCAAGGAGGGATCTGTGTCTGCCGGGGAGGAGTCCGCGCAGGAGACACAGGAATGTCTGGTAGTGCCGGAAGGTCATAAAAAGAATGTGGTGGTTGCGGTCACGGCTTCTGTGATGGGAACCGGAAATGACGAACTCGGCGCGGTATTGATCAAGGGCTTCCTCTATGCACTGACGCAGCAGGATGAATTGCCGAAAACGATTCTGTTCTACAATGGCGGTGCGCAGCTGACCTGTGAAGGCTCCGCGTCCCTTGAGGACCTGAAGAGTCTGGAAGCACTTGGTGTCGAGATTCTGACCTGCGGTACCTGCCTGAACTATTACAAGCTGAGCGAGAAGCTTGCGGTGGGCGGTGTCACCAACATGTATGAGATCACCGAACGCCTGACAAAAGCCGATCTGGTAGTACGCCCGTAAGCAGGGAAAAGCATATGCGTCAGAGTAAGGAATTTCTGGTCATCACATTCTCCCAGACGACGGATGCGATGGCAGCGGAGCTGCTGTTTCGGGATCTTTGTGTTCCGGGTCGGATCATTCCCATCCCGCGCCAGCTGAGTGCGGGGTGCGGTCTTGCATTCCGGACCGAGATGGATCAGAAGCAGCAGGCGCAGCAGGCACTTGTAGAAGCCGGGATCCGCTGGCATGAGATGGAACCGGTCCGCCTTCTGGTTTGAGAAGCGGCAGACTTGCGTTTGCGGCTGAGCCATTGGAAGCAGGATTCTCCAAAACCGGACCGGAAGCAGAATAAAAAAGATGGAATGACTTATGAGTATCTCCTACTACGCCGGAATTGATATCGGATCGACGTGCTCCAAGACAGTGGTAATGGACGGAAGCGGCAAGATTCTGCATCGCCTGCTGCGGCCGACCGGTTGGAGCAGCGTGGATACAGCGGATGCGGTGCTGAAAGAGCTGGACGGCTTCGGGATTGCACAGGATGAACGGAAAGTGGTGTCCACCGGGTACGGAAGAGCTTCTGTATCCTATGCCGACAAACAGGTGACCGAGATTACGTGTCACGCAAGAGGCGCCTGCCATATCTATGGGACGGATAACCTGACGGTCATAGACATCGGCGGGCAGGATACGAAACTGATTGTCGTACAGAACGGCCAGGTTACGGACTTTCTGATGAATGACAAATGCTCTGCCGGTACCGGCAGGTTCCTTGAGGTCATGGCGAACACCCTCTCGGTGCGTCTCGAGGAGCTGTGCGAGCTGGCCAGAATGGGCGGAGGCGTTTCCATCAGCTCCATGTGCACGGTATTCGCCGAGTCTGAAGTGATCGGACTGATCGGCAAAGGAGAAAAACGGGAGAATATAGCCTACGCTGTCGTGAATTCGATCGTGCAGAAGGTGGCATCCCAGGCGGGGCGTCTGAAGCTGGATCAGACAGTCTGCCTGACCGGCGGACTGTGTGAATTCGAATATCTGAGGAAGCGGCTGGGAGAGGTACTTCGGTGTGAAGTAATCGCCTGCCCGGACGGACGTTATGCCGGAGCGGCCGGAGCGGCGCTGAGTGCGCTGAGATTGGGAGAATCATGATCTATCTTGACAACGCGGCGACAACGATGCACAAACCGCAGACGGTGATTGACGCCGTTGTCCATGCGATGACATCCATGGGAAATGCTTCCCGCGGCGCGCATACAGGTGCGCTGGAGGCATCCAGAACAATCTATGAGACAAGACGCAAGATCGCGAAGCTCTTCGGCTGCAAAAGGCCGGATCACGTGGTCTTTACCTGCAACTCAACAGAGGCGCTGAACATTGCCATACAGGGTGCGATTCCGGCAAAGAGCCATGTCATTACAACGGACCTGGAACACAATTCCGTGCTCCGTCCCCTCTACAGACTGAAAGAGGAATCAGGGGTCTGCCTTGACTTTGCCCGTGCCGACCGGCAGGGAAGGCTGGATCTTCAGGAGCTGGAAGGGCTGATCCGGCCTGACACAAAGGCGATTGTCTGTACGCATATGTCCAACCTGACGGGTGAGATCGTGGATATTGCGCGGATCGGACGTATGACAAAGGACAGAGGCATCCTGCTTTGTGTTGACGCCTCCCAGAGCGCGGGGAATACGCCGATTGATATGGAGCAGATGGGGATCGATATTCTCTGCTTCACCGGACATAAGGGACTGATGGGACCGCAGGGAACCGGAGGGATGTGTATCCGGGAAGGAGTGGAGATCCATCCGCTCAAGGAAGGAGGATCCGGTGTCCAGTCTTACCGGCACCGCCAGCCGGTGGAATATCCGACCAGGCTGGAAGCGGGGACGCTGAACGGACACGGACTGGCAGGACTGTCCGCCGCATTGGACTATATCCTTGAGACGGGTGTGGAGACCATCGGCCGGAAAGAGCGGATGCTGGCAGAGCATTTCTATGAAGGCGTCTCTCAGATCGAAGGCGTTAAGGTATACGGGTGCTTTGAGGATAAGAACAGAGGACCGGTGGTTGCACTCAATGTCCGGGAGTATGATTCCAGCGAGGTGTCGGACGTTCTGAGTGTGGACTATGACATCGCGACCCGCCCGGGGGCGCACTGCGCACCCAGGATGCATGAGGCGCTGGGCACAGTGGATCAGGGTGCGGTGCGGTTCAGCTTCTCCTGGTTCAATACCGTGGAGGAGACAGATCAGGCAATCGAAGCGGTCCGGAAGATCGCGCTCGCTTAGAGACGGTGCCGCATGGAGCGTCACGTTCGCTTAGAAATTGCGCTCCCTTAGGGATGGAACGCGTTTCTTGAGAGAAAGGACCAGGGAAACACAGAAAAGCAGCGTTTCCCTGTATTTGCCCGAAGGCCTTCTGGCCGGAGGCGCGAAGAGAAAAGCAGTACAGCAATCGTAACCGGTGTAGCATGTGTAAAAAGTGGGAGGTAACAGGTATGGCTGACTACAGACAGATGTGGAGCGATCTCGGGATGGATATGGAGAACCATGACAATCTCTGTCAGGTGCTTCCGACTGCTGTCGGAGATGTGTTCCTGTCGCAGGAGAATCGTCCAAAAGCGATGGATTTCTGGGATCTGGTGATTTCCGAGGTTCACGGGATCCGTCCTGCGGAGCTGATTGAAGAGCAGAAGAAAGGCAGAAAGGTATTCGGAACCTTCTGTGTGTATGTACCGGATGAGGTGATCATCGCGGCAAATGGAATTGTGACCGGCCTGTGCGGCGGATCCCAGTTCTGGGTACCGGATGGAGAGAAGGTTCTGCCCAAGAGCACATGTCCCCTCGTAAAGGCTTCTGTCGGCGCAAGACTCGGACGCACATGTCCTTTCTTCCGCATTGCGGATATGTATGTCGGAGAGACAACCTGTGACGGAAAGAAGAAAGCATACGAGATTCTCGGAGAGGATGTCCCGATGTATATCATGGATGTTCCTCAGATGAAGCGTGAGAAGGATATCCTGAAGTGGAAAGACGAGATCGCGGAATTCGCAAAGAAGGTCGAGGAGTTCACCGGGAATACCATCACACCGGAAAAGCTTGGCGAGGCGATACACCTGATCAACGAAAAGAGGAAAGCACTGCAGAGAGTCTATGATTGCCGCAAGTCAAAGACTCTGCCGATCTCAGGTCGCGATGCTCTGCTGATGACCCAGATCTCCTTCTTTGATGATCCGGCCCGCTGCGCGCAGATGTGCAACCGTCTTGCGGACGAGCTGGAGCAGAGAATCAAGGACGGCGTCAGTGTAGTAAGTGCCGGAACCAAGCGGATCATGGTAACCGGAACGCCACTGGCGGTTCCGAACTGGAAGCTGCACAATATCATCGAGACCAGCGGCGCGGCTGTTGTCTGTGAAGAGATGTGCACCGGAACCAGATACTTTGAGAATCTGGTTGATGAGTCTCAGACGACTCTGGACGGTCAGTTCATGGCACTGTCCGAGCGCTACATGAAGACGAACTGTGCCTGCTTCACCCCGAATACGGGACGCATCGATGACCTGCTTCGCCTGGCGAAGGAATATCAGGTAGACGGAGTGATTGACTGCAGCCTGAAGTTCTGCTGCCTGTATGATACGGAGAAGTATTCTGTCTCCCGTGCGCTGAAGGAAGCAGGCATCCCGGTTCTTTCTCTTGAGACTGACTATGAGGATGCAGATGCCGGCCAGCTCCGCACCAGAATCGGCGCATTTATCGAGATGCTTTCCTGACATATTTCAGTAAACCAATGAATCCATGAATCTCAGATACTATATTTTATTTGCGAATTATGAGCAGGGACTTGCCCTGAGGGATATTCTCCTTCAGGACGGGATCCCGAACCGGATTGCGCCGGCTCCCAGAGCCATCCAGGGAGATCTTTCCTGCGGCATGAGCCTTCTGGTGGAACCGGAATATATTGAGCAGGCCAGGCGTTCCATCGAGGAACACCATGCAGCCTATCACCGGATTGCCTCTCTGGAGGGACAGATCCGGCCAAACAGAGATCGATATTGCTGATCACTGGCCCGTATGGCGCAGGATGCTGCGTCATACGGGCTTTCTCATCGTTACCAGTACATCGTTGCCTGATGAACTGTCACATTCCTTGTTTGATCTTCCGGATACTGCGTTGTCGTCAGTCTCCGTAGCCCGTCACACCCCTGACAGTACCTGACCAGCAGCGCTTCTGCGGGAAGGACAAAAAAACACTGTGAAGGTGCAGACTTGTGTGAAAAAGTCGTGTATAGTGAAGAGGAGAAAAGGGCGGGTGAACCAAAATAAGACGGAGGGGTATCTATGCTTGATCAGAAGAACAGCAGCACCGGCTGCGAATTCTATTTTGAACAGGACAAGGTCCGGCTTCATATGAAGCTGGATCTGCCGGAAGGACTGCGGCTGAACAACAGCCCGGATGACGCGGCCGGCGGGCGGCCATTCCTTCCGGAGGTTATGGCGGAGGGGGACGGCGCTTTGCTTCCCTGTCCCCTCGTGATTGTCCAGCACGGGTTTAGCGGGCACATGGAGGAAGACCATATCATTGCGGTATCGAAAGCATTGAATGAGACAGGCTTTGCGACCCTTCGGACAGAGCTGTACGGACATGGGAAAAGCGACGGCAATTTCGAGGATCATACCTTATATAAATGGCTGACGGAAATGCTGGATATCATCGATTATGTGAGAGGGTTTGAATTTGCGCGTGACCTGTTCCTGTGCGGCCATTCTCAGGGAGGACTTTGTGTCATGCTGGCAGGGGCGATGAAGCGGGATGTGGTGCGCGGATTGATCCCGCTGTCTCCGGCGGTGATGATCCCTGATGATGCCAGGAAAGGCGTCATGCTGGGACACTCCTTCGACCCGGATCGGATCCCGGATGTTCTGACCCTGGAGGACGGCCTGAAGCTGGGGGGGAACCATGCAAGGGTATCCCAGACGATTTATGTCGAACCGGCGATCGACGCTTTTTCCAAAGAAGTGCTGATCATCCACGGTATGGAAGATGAATGTGTTCCGTTTGCCTGTGCCAGGGAAGCGGCGCAGCGATATCGGAATGCGACGCTGATCGCAATTCCCGGGGATGATCATTGCTACAACCATCATCTGGATCAGGTGACGGATGCTTTGAAGAAGTACATGCAGCAATTTGTCCCGGAAAAGAGGACAGACTGAATGCGGAACGGCAAAGGTTCCGGACTGTTTGGGCCGCGATGAGGACGGCGGAATGGAGATGACTATGAGATGGTATGTTGACCAAAGCGCTGCGTTTCAGGGAGACGGATCGAAAGAGAGACCTTTTACCAGAATTCAGGATGCGGCGAACTGCGCCGGACCGGGGGATGAAGTCCTGGTCGCGCCCGGTATCTACAGAGAATATGTGAATCCGGTACATGCCGGCACTCCTCAGGCAAGGATTACCTACCGGAGCATGGAAAAGAACGCCGCGGTGATTACCGGTGCCGAGGAGCTGAAGAACTGGGAGAAAGACGGAGCGCTCTGGAAGACGTCCGTGGAGAACAGCATCTTCGGCACCTACAATCCGTATACGACCTATGTGTACGGGGACTGGTATTTCGCGGGAAAGACAAAGCATACCGGCGCGGTTTTCCTGAATGACCGGATGCTGTATGAAGCCGCGTCGGTGGAAGCGTGCCGGAAGGCGGAACGAAGCACGGTATCCTGGGTTCCGGATGAGTCCGTATACCAGTGGTATGCGGAGCAGACGCCGGACGGCGGGAAGACGGTCTTCTGGTGTAATTTCCAGGAGAAGGATCCGAACCGGGAGAAGGTGGAATTCACGGTGCGCCGGGAGTGCTTCATGCCTTCGAAGACGGGCGTCGGATATATCACGGTATCCGGATTCAAGGTGGACAAAGCAGCCCCGACCTGGGCGCCTCCGGCGGCTTTCCAGGATTGCATGATCGGCCCGCACTGGGCAAAGGGCTGGGTGATCGAGGACTGCGAGATCAGCAATTCCAAATGCTCCGGCATCGGTCTGGGAAAGTACCTGGATCCTGAGAACGATCATTATTTTACGACGAAGCATGTGAAGAGCCCGACGCAGATGGAGCGCGATGCTGTGTGCAGGGGACAGTATCATGGCTGGCTGAAGGAAACGGTGGGCAGCCATATCGTGCGCAGATGCAACATCCACCACTGTGAGCAGGGCGGTATTATCGGACGCATGGGCGGCGTTTTCAGCCTGATTGAGGACAACCATATCCATCACATCAATAATATGATGGAGCTGGGCGGGGCTGAGATCGCCGGAATCAAGATGCATGCCGCGATTGACGTTGTGATGCGGCGCAACCACATCCATCACTGCACCATGGGCATCTGGTGTGACTGGGAAGCGCAGGGAACGCGCATCACGGGCAACCTGCTGCACGACAATATGAGGCCGGACTTTGCGAAGCAGCTGACCGGCGGCATGACCTGTCAGGATATCTTCGTGGAGGTGAGCCACGGGCCAACGCTGATTGACAATAATATCCTTCTGTCGGATGTGTCGCTTCGGTTTGCGACCCAGGGCGTCGCAATGGTACACAACCTGATCTGCGGTGCATTTACCTATGTCGGGGAAGGGACACAGCAAAGATATACCCCGTACCATATTCCGCACAGAACGGAAGTCATGGGCTTTATGACCTTCCTGCACGGTGATAACCGGTTCTACAACAATATCTTTATCCAGAAATGGCCGGACAGAGATTTTGTTGTGCGCAGTGACAGCCGGGAAGAGATGGAGATCGAAAATCGAAAGACCGGTACGATGGTCTGGGATTCCTACCCGACGTATGACGCGTGGATCAGCCAGTTTGATCTGGATACCGATACGCCGGATATGGCGAAGCTCGAACCGGCCCATATGGGACATCTTCCGGTATGGTCGGAGGGTAATCTGTACTTCAATGGCGCAAAGGCATATCGCGCGGAGAAAAACGGAGTGGTCGACACGAAGCATCCCGTTTGTGTCAGCGCAGCGGAAACGGACGGGGGCTGGACGCTGCAGACAGATCTGTATGAATTCCTGAAGGAAGAAGAAGGTCTTGCCTGCCGGATGATTCATTCAGACATACTGGGGAAAGCATTCGAGCCGGAGGAGCGTTTTGAGAATCCGGATGGATCCGCCATTACATTCGACACGGACTACTTCGGAAAGCACAGGGGCGTTGACGTGATTCCCGGGCCGTTTGCGGAGCCGTTTACATCCGCTTTTGTGACGCGCGCACAGTGACGCGGAAGAAGGGATTCTGCGTGAAAAAACATCTTGACAGGAGTTTTCTGCCTTATTATAATTACGGAGTGCGCTTTGAAGGGGTACCATTTTATGTTGCTGAATCTGACAGATGTGCTTCTGGAAGGCAGGAAGGTCGAAACAGAAGTGCCAATCGGACTTGAGAAGCTGGAATACAGCTTCGGGAGCTACCCGGTCACGGAAAAAAGCTCTGCTTTTCTGATCTTGAATAAGAAGGAGAGCGGACATCTGGAGATACGGGGGAAGGCTTCGATGAAGGTGCAGATTCCCTGCGACAGATGCCTGGACAGCGTAATCGTTCCGTTCGAGCTGGATTTTTGCGAGACTGTCGCAGTCAGTGAGGCGGAAGGTCCGGAAGTAGATTCGGAAGGATCTGAGGCGGAGATGGCGGATGAGCCGGTACTCGATCCGGACTGTTTGATAGAAGGATATCACCTGGACGTGGATAAGCTGCTCTTTGGTGAAGCTCTGCTGAACTGGCCGTCCCGTGTTCTCTGCAAGGAGGACTGCAAGGGACTGTGTCCGGTATGCGGTCAGAACTTAAACCATGGTGATTGCGGCTGCGAACGCAAGGCGCTTGATCCAAGAATGGCGAAGGTCCTGGATGTTTTCAGCAAGTTCAAGGAGGTGTAGACCATGTCGATTTGCCCGAAGAATAAGCACAGCAAGTCAAGAAGAGATATGAAGCACGCGCAGTGGAAGATGGCGGCTCCGACTCTCGTAAAGTGCAGCAAGTGCGGCGCTCTCATGAGACCGCATACCGTCTGCAAGGCTTGCGGAAGCTACAACAAGAGGGAGATCATCAAGGTTGGCGAAGACGCCTGAGCGTGATCTTTTGGAGGAAACCAGGAAGGGAGTGCCTGAGTGGGGCAGTCCCTTCTTTCTTGCGTTTTCACACCTGATATAGTACACTTTTGTGAGCCGGAAATACCGTAGAAACGAAAAGCAAAAAAACACAGGTGCCGGGATGGAGGTTAGGAAAATGGCGGATCGGATCACAATCGCGGCGGACGCGATGGGAGGAGACAACGCCCCGGAAGAGATCGTGAAGGGGGTTGTTGCTGCTGTCAACAGCATGAGCAATGTCTCGGTGATACTGGTGGGCAGAGAGAACGAAATCGCAGCCTGCCTGAAGCAACAGACCTATCCGGAAGGCTCGATCCGGATCCTGCCTGCGCAGGATGTCATTGCGACCGCGGATCATCCCGTAGAGGCAATCCGGCGCAAAAAAGAATCTTCCATGGTAAAAGCACTGCAGCTGGTGAAGAACGGGGAAGCGGATGCATTTATCTCTGCCGGGAACTCCGGCGCAGTCGTTGTGGGCGGACAGGGAATCATCGGCAGACTCCGCGGGGTACAGAGGCCTCCGTTCGCGTCCATCATTCCCACCAGGAAAGGCGGGATGCTTCTGCTGGACTGCGGGGCCAATGTGGATGCCAGACCCGAGCATCTGGCCCAGTGGGCGAAGCTTGGAACGATCTATCTGCAGAGCGTTCTCGGGGTGGAGGATCCAAAGGTCGGGATTGTGAATATCGGAGCGGAGGAAGAAAAGGGCAACAGCCTGGTGAAGGAAACCTTCCCGCTGCTCAAAGAGATGGGAGAAAAGGGAGAGATCCATTTTACCGGGAGCTGCGAGGCGAGGGATATCCCCTATGGCAGCTGCGATGTTGCCGTGTGTGATGGCTTCACGGGGAATGTGATCATCAAGATGTATGAAGGAACCGGGACACTGCTTCTCGGAGAGATGAAGAATGCGTTCTATACCTCCCTGACGAGCAAGATCGGGGCACTCCTGGTAAAGGGCGTCTTAAAGAAAACACTTGGAAAATATGATGCCAGCCAGTATGGCGGCGCACCTGTTCTGGGGTTGAAGAGCTTAGTGGTGAAGATGCACGGAAGCGCGAAAGCCACGGAGGTGAAGCGCGCAATCGAACAGTGTGTACAGTTCTACAAGGAAGACATTGCGGCGAAGATTGCAGCTTATATTGAAGCACATAATTAAGGAGGAAAACATGGAATTCGAAAAGATGCAGCAGATTATCGCGGACGTACTGAGCGTGGATCTGGATGAGATCACTCCGGAGACAACCTTCAAGGATGACCTCGGTGCGGACAGCCTGGACGTGTTCCAGATTATCATGGCAGTCGAAGAAGAGTTCAATATTGAGATTCCGACCGAAGAAGCCGAGAAGATCGTTACGGTCGGCGACGCGGTTGAGGCGATCCGGAATGCAGTCAGCTGAAAGCAGGCTCTTAAGCACACGGGCGGCGCAGCGAACGAAAAAAGCCGGCGCACTTTGTGCAGAACAGGAAGGCAGGCTGAAGGAGCTGGAGGACAGGATCGGCGTTTCCTTCCGGCAGAAAGATCTGCTCTTTCAGGCGCTCAGCCACAGCTCCTATGCGAATGAGCACAGGGAACAGGGGGCGCAGGACAATGAGCGGCTGGAATTTCTCGGAGACGCCGTTCTGGAGCTGGTAAGCTCAAGGTTCCTCTATCTTGCGTATCCGGATCTTCCCGAAGGGGATCTCACGAAGCTGCGCGCAAGTCTCGTGTGTGAACCTACCCTGGCACTGTGCGCGAGACAGATCCGGCTTCCCGATTATCTGCTTTTGGGAAAAGGGGAAGAGCGCACCGGAGGCAGGAGGAGAAACTCGATTGTCTCGGATGCTCTGGAAGCAGTCATCGGCGCCATTTTTCTCGACAACGGACTGGAAGCGGCCGACACCTTTATCCGATCGTTTATTCTGAATGATATCGAGCACAAAAAGCTGTTTTATGACAGCAAGACAATTCTGCAGGAAGTAGTTCAGAGAGAGTTTCAGGGACAGGAACTCTCTTATCGGCTTGTCAAAGAGGAAGGTCCGGATCACGATAAGCACTTTACCATGGCTGCCTGTATCGGCTCTAAGACGCTTGGAGAAGGAAGCGGGAGTACGAAAAAAGGAGCAGAGATGGAAGCTGCCTACAAGGCGCTGATTGAGCTGAAGAAGGAATAATTCGTAAACAGAGGAAAGCATGTATCTAAAGAGTCTGGAATTGCAGGGCTTTAAGTCCTTTGCCAATAAAATCGTTTTGCAGTTCCACAATGGTATCACAGGTGTCGTGGGCCCGAACGGCTCAGGCAAGTCAAATGTATCCGATGCGATCCGGTGGGTTCTGGGCGAGCAGTCTGCAAAGCAGCTGCGCGGTGGGTCCATGCAGGATGTGATCTTTTCCGGCACGATGCAGCGCCGGCCGATGAGCTATGCTTATGTCGCGATCACGCTGGACAATGCGGACCACGCGCTTCCGATTGACTACGAGGAGGTAACGGTCGCAAGGCGTCTGTACCGGTCCGGTGAATCGGAATACCTGATCAACGGAACCGCCGTCAGAATGCGGGATGTCCAGGAGCTGTTCTTTGATACCGGTATCGGAAAAGAAGGATATTCCCTGATCGGACAGGGACAGGTGGAAAAGATCCTCAACGGAAAGCCGGATGAGCGCAGGGAGCTTTTTGATGAGGCTGCCGGAATCGTTAAGTACAAGCATCGCAAGCAGGCTGCCGTTAAGAAGCTCGACAGCGAGCAGGCGAATCTGGTCCGTGTCAATGATATCCTGAGCGAGCTGGAGCGTCAGGTCGGCCCTCTGAAGGATCAGAGCGAGAAGGCAAAGATCTATCTTTCCAAGCGCGACGAGATGAAGCTTGTCGACGTGAATCTGTATCTGATCGAAAATGACCGGTATGAGGAAAACCTGAAGAACGCGCAGGACCGGCTGCAGGACGCCAGAAAAGAGCAGGAAGAAATCAACCAGAATCTGACCGGCGCCAGGACGCGATATGAGGAGCTGGACGAGGAGATCCGCTCCATCGACAGCGCGATGTATGCGGCCAATGAAGAGCTGTCCGGCGTGCGCATCGAGAGACAGGAGCATGCGGGCGGGATTGATCTTGCCGAGGACAGAATCCGCTCGCTTGCCGAAGGGGATGCAGAGCTTCGCCTGCGCACGGATCGCCTGAAGCTGGAGATTGATCAGAGAAAAGATCAGATGGAAGCCTCCGCAAAGCGCAGCGCTGATCTCGGGAAGGAGATGGATAGCTGCACCCGGGAAAGTGAGGCTGCACAGGATCAGGTCCGTGAACTGAACGAAAAGATTGCTGTCATCAACGCGAAGATTGACAGCGGCAAGGAAGCGATCATCCGGATTCTGAATGAGCGTACCGGCATCCAGACCGGGCGGCAGAGAGCATCCACCATGATCGAGCAGCTCTCGCTGCGGGAATCAGAGCTGAACAGCAGGGAGCTGACGCTCAGAAGCGAAGAGCGCGCGCAGAATCAGAATCAGGAGGATCTGGGCGCACAGAAGAAGGATGCCCTGAAGGAAGCGGAAACGCTTCAGGAAAGGAGCACCCGGCTGTCTGCGGAGCTGGAGACCGTGCACAGAAGCTTCCTGGACGGATCGGACAACCTTGCAAAGCTTCGGGAAGAATACCAGAGAGAATCCTCCCGGTTTGATACCCTCAGAGCAATCACCGAGCGCTATGAAGGCTACGGCGGGGCGATCCGAAGGGTCATGGAGCAGAAGACACGTGTTCCCGGAATTCTGGGCGTCGTCGCGGATCTGATTCAGACCTCGAAGCGGTATGAACTCGCCGTGGAGACAGCCCTTGGCGGAAGCATCCAGAATATTGTCACCACAGATGAACAGACGGCGAAGAAGATGATCGCCTTCCTGAAGGAAAACCGTTTCGGACGCGCCACATTCCTTCCCCTGACGGCAATGAATAACAGCAGGGGACTGAAGGAAACCAGTGTCCTGAATGAGACGGGCGTGATCGGCCTGGCCTCTGAGATCGTCACCTGTGAGGACCGGTACAAGGAGCTGGTGAAGCATCTCCTCGGGCGTACCGTTGTTGTGGAGAATATCGACTGCGCCGTCGAGATTGCCAGAAGATATCATTACAGTCTCAGACTGGTCACGCTGGACGGGGAACTGCTCAGCCCCGGCGGATCCATGACCGGTGGCGCATTTAAGAATAACAGCAATCTCCTGGGCAGAAGACGTGAGATTGATGACGCGAAGAAGAAGCTGGAGAAAATGAAAGCCCGGCTGGATACGCTTGGCGCCCAGGTGGAAGCGGACCATACAAAGCGGAACCGCCTGAGAGATGAGATCGCCGCGCTGTCCGGACTGATGCAGAAAAATGAATTCGATCTCAGTGCCATCGGCCAGAAGATGCAGGATCTTTCCGGCAGAATGCAGGAAACAAAGACAGCGCGGGAACAGATCAGCGCAGAGCGCGGGAAGATCGCGGCGCAGCGCGCGCTTCTGGAAGGGGAAAAATCACGCAGCGGCGATGACCTCATGAAGAGCGACGCACAGGAAGCGGAAGAGAAACAGGGCATCGAACAGCTGCAGGCAGAACTCGAGAAACTTGGCGAGGCATTATCCGGCGCAGAGGAGAAGCTGTCAAAGTACCGTGTAAAGCTGGCAGGATTCTCGCAGGAGAAGAATTTCATCGCGCAGAACCTGAATCGCCTTCAGGAGGAGGTACAGGGACGGGAACGGGAGCTGGAAGAGATTGCCAGGAGGCTGGAAAGCAGCAAGGCCGAGCAGCAGGAGATGCGGCAGAAGGTCGATCAGCTCAGAGAGAAGATCACCCGGACGAAAGAGCAGGAGGAGACGCTCAGCGCACAGCTGGTTTCCCTGAATACCCAGAAAGAAGAAAAGCTGGACCAGCGCAATACCTTCTTTGAAAAACGGGAGGAGCTGTCGGGAGAGCTGTCGCGTCTGGATAAGGAGATCTTCCGGCTGGAAGAACAGCTGAAAAAGCTGGAAGAAAGCCGGGAAAAGAGCACTGAGTATCTGTGGGAGGAATATGATCTGACCCCGGTGCAGTGCAGGCAGATGCGCATGGAAGATCCGGGATCCGTTACCTCATTGAAGCGGCAGCTTGTGGAGCTGCGCCGTGAGATCAAAGGACTCGGAAATGTCAATGTCGGCGCGATTGAACAGTACAAGGAGGTCTCAGAACGCTATGAATTCCTGACAGCGCAGCATGCGGATCTGGTCAGGAGCGCTGAGGACCTTCAGAAGGTCATCGACCAGCTGGATGAGAACATGCGCGTGATGTTCCGGGAACAGTTTGAGCGGATGCGGATCGAGTTCGACCGCACCTTCCGGGAACTGTTCGGAGGAGGAAAAGGAACGCTGGAGCTGGTGGAGGATGAGGATATCCTCGAAGCGGGCATCCGCGTGATCGCGCAGCCTCCGGGAAAGAAGCTTCAGAACATGCTGCAGCTTTCCGGCGGAGAGAAGAGCCTGACCGCGATTGCACTGCTGTTTGCGATACAGAATCTGAAGCCATCGCCGTTCTGCCTGCTCGATGAGATCGAGTCGGCACTGGACGAAGCCAATGTAGACCG
>CADBZI010000022.1:0-32330 GCA_902799015.1 uncultured Lachnospiraceae bacterium
GACCGCCTCTATGGCATTACCATGCAGGAGAAGGGCATCTCCGCGCTGGTATCGGTGGATCTGGTGGAAAATGATCTGACGTGACCCAAACTGGAACAGATCTTTGCGAAATGGAGTGTTTAAGATGGGAGAAGTGAAAGAAAAGAAGGGATTTTTCCGGCGCCTGAAGGAAGGACTGACAAAGACAAGAAGCAGCATCATTTCCGGATTTGATTCTGCTTTTACCGCCTATTCAGAGATTGATGATGACTTCTATGAAGAGATCGAGGAGATCCTCATCATGGGAGATGTCGGGATTCAGGCGACCACCAACATCATCAACGATCTGAGAGAAAAGGTGGAGGACAAACGAATCAGGGATCCGCGCAAGTGCCGTGAACTGCTCATGGAATCCATCCGGGATGAGATGAAGGTGGACAACGCGGACTATGAATTCGAGAACAGGAAGAGTGTTGTCCTGGTCGTCGGCGTCAACGGAGTCGGCAAGACAACCAGCATCGGAAAGCTTGCCGGAATTCTGAAAGACGAAGGAAAGTCTGTCGTTCTGGCTGCGGCAGATACCTTCCGCGCGGCAGCCTCAGAGCAGCTGACGGAATGGGCCAGACGGGCCCAGGTTCCGATTATTTCCGGAAAAGAAGGAGCAGATCCCGCGTCGATCGTCTATGACGCAATCGCGTCCGCGAAGTCAAGAGACGCCGACATTCTGATCATTGATACGGCGGGGCGGCTCCACAATAAGAAGAATCTGATGAACGAACTCGGCAAGATCAACCGGATCATCGACAGCAATTATCCGGAAGCCTTCCGGGAGACACTGGTCGTGCTGGACGGAACAACCGGACAGAACGCTCTTGCACAGGCAAAGGAGTTTCAGGCGGTTACCCCGGTATCCGGCATCATTCTTACGAAGCTGGACGGCACGGCGAAGGGCGGAATTGCCGTGGCGATTCATTCGGAGATCGGCATTCCGGTCAAGTACATCGGCGTCGGAGAATCCATCGACGACCTGCAGAAGTTTGACGCGGACGCATTTGTCAAGGCACTGTTTGATGTGAATGCGGAAGAAGCCTGAGGGGCGCATGCCACCGGCAAAACCGCAGCAAAATGGAGACAACAATGAAGGAAATGCTCACGCTTGAGGCATTTGAAGAGGCCTCGGAAGTAGTCAAAAAGGTCACAGCCGGCACAAAGCTGGTCAGCAGCAGCTATTTCAGTGCCCAGTCCGGCAATAAGGTATATCTGAAGCCGGAAAACATGCAGGTGACAGGGGCCTACAAGATCAGAGGCGCTTATTATAAGATCAGTACAATGTCCCCGGAGGACCGTGAAAAGGGCCTGATCACCGCATCCGCAGGAAACCACGCGCAGGGCGTCGCCTATGCGGCCAGACAGTACGGGTGCAAGGCGACGATCGTCATGCCAACCACGACACCGCTGATCAAGGTCAACCGCACACGCGGCTATGGCGCAGAGGTTATCCTGAAGGGGGACGTGTACGACGAATCCTGCGAAGTGGCGCTGCAGCTGGCAAAGGAGCACGGCTACACATTTGTGCACCCATTTGACGATCCGACGGTAGCCACCGGACAGGGCACGATCATGATGGAGATCTTTCAGGATCTCCCGACCGTGGAATATGTTCTGGTTCCTGTCGGCGGCGGCGGACTCGCGACGGGTGTCTCCACCCTGGCAAAGCTGCTGAATCCCGGAATCAAGGTCATAGCCGTAGAGCCGGCAGGCGCAGCCTGCCTGAGCGCGTCCCTGAAGGAGGGAAAGGCCGTGACGATTCCCTCCGTCAGCACCATCGCGGACGGCACCGCCGTCAAAACACCGGGAGAAAAGATCTTCCCGTATCTGAAGAAGAACATTGATGATGTCATCACGGTCAGCGATGATGAGCTGATCGTCGCCTTCCTGGACATGGTAGAAAACCATAAGATGATCGTCGAGAACTCCGGACTGCTCACCGTTGCGGCATTGAAGCACCTGCCGTGCAAAGATAAGAGAGTCGTCTCGGTTCTATCCGGCGGAAATATGGATGTCATCACGATGTCATCCGTGGTCCAGTACGGACTGATTCAGAGAGACCGGATCTTTACCTTCTCCGTTATGCTTCCGGACAAACCCGGCGAACTGGTACGCGTGGCAAATATCGTCGCGCAGAATCAGGGAAATGTCATCCGCCTGGATCATAACCAGTTTGTGAGCACCAACCGAAACGCGGCCGTGAAGCTGACGATCACGCTGGAGGCCTTTGGTACGGAGCATAAGCAGAAGATCCTGAACGCGATCAAGGATGCGGGATACCAGGCGACCCTGGAGGACGCGATTCTGTGATCCGCGTGAATTTGCTGCAAGTCACACTCTGACCAAGCACAAGGTATACACAGAGCTTCTGAGCGGAGACTTTCGGGGCGCAGAGCGTCCAGTGGACGCTCGCTTTGCGCCGACCGGAGCGGAGCGAAGACTCGTAGCGAAGAAGCTCTGTGAATGCCGCAGTGCTGGTAGGAGTGTGTCTTTCAACGCGTTTTTAAGCCGCCCGGTGGACGTCAAGAAAAACTACTTGACATCCACCGGGCGATCGTTTATCTTATTGCAGGTATGGAAAAGATAGTGGAACAGACGCTTCTGTATGATTTCTACGGAGAGCTTCTGACAGAACATCAGAGAGAGGTCTACGAGGACGTCATCCTGGGAGATCTCGGCTACAGTGAAGCCGCGCAGGAATACGGCGTGTCCAGGCAGGGTGTTCATGATCTCGTGAAAAGGGTGGATCACCAGCTGAAGGAATACGAGGGAAAGCTTGGTCTGGTAGAGCGATTCCTGAAGATCCGCTCCCAGGTGATCCAGATCCGGGAGATGGCAAGGAAGGCCGGTCCGGAGGATGCGGATGCGGCGCGTATGGTCCGGATCTGCGACAGCATCCTTACGGAGCTGTAGAGAAGGATCCGGTGCGTGCAGGCGGCATCCGGAAACAGTAAGTCAACTCCCAAAACTGCGTTATGGGAGAAGGATCAGGGACGAAGAATATGGCGTTTGAGAGCTTATCCGATAAATTCCAGAATATATTCAAGAACATGCGCCGCAAGGGCAGGCTGACGGAAGAGGATGTCAAGGCAGCCTTGAAGGAAGTAAAGATGGCTCTTCTCGAGGCGGATGTCTCCTTCAAGGTCGTCAAGACTCTGATGAAGAGTATTCAGGAGAAGGCGATCGGGCAGGATGTCATGAACGGTCTCAATCCCGGTCAGATGGTGATCAAGATCGTGAACGACGAGATGACCGCACTGATGGGCTCCGAGACGACTGAACTGAAGCTGAAGGGCGGAAATGATGTCACAGTCCTGATGATGATGGGCCTCCAGGGTGCCGGTAAGACGACCACCTGCGCAAAGCTCGCGGCCAAGCTGAAAAGCAGAGGACGCAGACCTTTGATTGCGGCATGTGATATCTACCGTCCGGCCGCGATCAAGCAGCTGCAGGTCAGTGCCGCGAAGGTGAATGTTCCGGTCTTTGAGATGGGATGCGATGTGGAACCGCCGAAGATCGCGCAGGAAGCGGTGCGGTATGCCCGTGAGAACGGATACAACGTTGTTCTGCTCGATACCGCCGGACGTCTGCAGATTGATGAAGACATGATGGCGGAGCTGCAGCAGATCCGCGAACAGGTGGATGTCACGCAGACGATCCTGGTTGTGGACGCAATGACCGGCCAGGAAGCTGTGAAC
The DNA here is from genome assembly GCA_902799015.1 of uncultured Lachnospiraceae bacterium. Classification (GTDB taxonomy): domain Bacteria; phylum Bacillota; class Clostridia; order Lachnospirales; family Lachnospiraceae; genus Porcincola. The sequence goes on from CADBZI010000022.1 coordinate 3,726, forward strand.
GTGGCATCGACATTTGAAGAGAAGATCGGAATCGACGGTGTCATCCTGACCAAGCTCGATGGCGATACAAGAGGAGGAGCGGCTCTTTCCATCCGTGCCGCTTGCGGCAAACCGATCCTGTATGCGGGTATGGGAGAGAAGCCGGATGACCTCGAACAGTTCTATCCGGACCGTATGAGCTCCAGAATTCTCGGAATGGGAGATGTCCTGAGTCTGATTGAAAAGGCACAGGAGAACCTGAACGAGGAACGCGCGAAGGAGATGGAGAAGAAGCTCCGCAAGGCAACCTTCGGCTTCGACGACTACATCGAGTCCATGAATCAGATGAAGAAGATGGGCGGGATGAGTTCGATTCTCAAGATGCTGCCGGGTATGGGAGGCTCCCAGCTGTCCCAGATTGAGGATCAGATCGATGAGAGCCAGATGGCGCGCACGGAAGCGATTATTCTTTCCATGACGCCGAAGGAGAGAGCGAATCCGGATCTTCTGAATCAGTCGAGAAAGATCCGCATCGCGAAGGGCGCAGGCGTACCGGTCGGAGAAGTGAATAAGCTGGTGAAGCAGTTTGACCAGGCGAGAAAGCTGATGAAGCAGTTTGGCGGCGGAGGCGGAAAGCGCAGAGGATCTTTCCGGCTTCCCTTCGGAGGCGGCGGACTCTTCTGAAGACGTTTGCATCAGGTCCGCATTTTTTGCGGCGCAGGTATGCCGATGGCGTATCTGAATGAAAGAGCGTGTAATCTGCCCTGAATAAGGGACAGTTCACAAAGAGATATTCTATCTATCATATTATTTACCATTATTAGGAGGATTAGATTCATGGCTGTAAAGATGAGACTTAGAAGAACCGGTAAGAAGAAGGCACCTTTTTATCGTATCGTTGTTGCGGATTCCAGATCTCCGCGTGACGGACGCTGCATCGCTGAGCTTGGTTCTTATGATCCGAACCAGGATCCGAGCGTTTTCCATATCGATGAGGAAGAAGCAAGGAAGTGGCTTGCCAACGGTGCGCAGCCGACTGCTGTCGTCGCAAAGATTCTGAAGATTGCCGGCATTGAAAAATAAGATAAGGGAGATCGAATGAGAGAGTTAGTAGAAACCATCGCAAAAGCTCTTGTCGAACACCCTGATGAAGTTGTAGTCACTGAGAAAACCAGCGGGAGATCGATCCTGATTGAATTGCAGGTTGCCCCTTCGGATATGGGCAAGGTCATCGGAAAGCAGGGAAGGATTGCGAAGGCGATCCGTTCCGTGGTGAAAGCCGCCGCTTCCAGGGACGACAAGAAAGTGATCATCGATATCGTAGAATGATTATGGCTCGCTGATGCCGGATGGACGGCTCGGCGGGCTTTTGTAAAGATTAGAGATTTGGAATTGGAAAAGCATGGAACAGTTTCTGAAGATCGGAACAATCATTTCCACACATGCCCTCAAAGGAGAGGTAAAGGTCTACCCGACCACCGAGGACGTAAAGCGGTACGATGACCTTGACCGGACGTATCTGGGACAAGGCACGCAGAAGGAATGCCTTCACGTAGAGCGGGTCCGGTATTTCAAGAACCTCGTCATCGTCAAATTCCGTGGGCTGGACAGGATCGAGGACGTGGAACGCCTGATCAAACAGGATTTGTTTGTCTCAAGGGAGGATGCGATCCCGCTTGGAGAAAATGAATTCTTTATCTGTGATGTGATCGGCCTGAAGGCAGTGACAGATGAAGGGCGCGAGCTAGGCGTTGTCGCGGATGTCATGGAGACAGGCGCGAATGATGTTTACATCATATCGAAAAAAGAAAATCCGAAGGCAGAATTGCTGCTTCCTGCGACCGATGAAGTGATTCTGGAGATCAGTCCTGAAAAAGGTGTCATGACCGTCCATATGCTTCCGGGACTTGAGGACTGAACTGATATGAAGACACAAAAGAAAGGAAGGATTCTCAGAGTTTTATTCTGTCTTCTTCTGACAGCAGCTGTCCTCATCGGCAGGATCGCTCAGTGGGTGATGGAACAGGCCAGCCTGAATCTCGATGAGATCCTTTTTACCCTGACGCATCCGGTTGACGGAACGGACGCGGGCTTTTACTGGAGCATTATCCGGTTTTCCGTGATTCCGGCGTTGGCGATTCTGTTCGTGGTTCTTACGCTGCAGACCTTTTTGGACCATCAAAGCAAGAGTCCCCGGAGCAAGAACTGGCCGGGCAATCCTGCGGCAGACGCTGCCATGACGCGGCCGGCAGAAGAGAACCCTCGCATCCTGGAAGCGGCAAGAAGATGGCTTCTTCCGGCTTCTGTCCTGATTGCCCTGGGATTCTGCGTTCTTACGGTATGGAGGCTCTGGACAAGGCTTGGCGTCAGCGAGTATCTGAAGAACTCCGGCCAGACATCGACCTGGATCGAAGACAATTACGTGGATCCTTCCGGCGTTTCGATCACATTTCCCGAAAAGAAGAAGAACCTGATCTATCTGTACCTGGAATCCATGGAGGTTTCCTATGCGGACAAGCCGTCCGGCGGGATCTTTGAAGAGAATTACATTCCGAATCTGACCCGTGCCGTGGCGGATGCCGTCGATTTCAGCGGACCGGATGCGGACAAGCTGAATGGAGCTTCTTCCTGGAAGTACACTACCTGGACGATGGGAGGCATGTTCGCCGCGACGAGCGGTCTTCCTTTGAAGATTCCGATTGAGAAAAACGGCGTGGATACCAATTATATGAGTACCCAGGATTCGTTCTTCCCGAATATCGTGACACTGGGCGATATTCTGCAGAAGCAGGGATATGAGCAGGACCTGCTGATCGGCTCCGACGCGACCTTCGGGGGAAGGCGTCTGTATTTTTCCACACATGGGAATTATTCGTTCTACGATTACATGTATTACAGTGAGAACGGATTCCTTCCTCCCGGGTATAAGGTATTCTGGGGATTTGAGGATGAGAAGCTGTTCGACTTCGCGAAGGAGCGTCTGTCTGAGCTGGCCGGGCAGGATCAGCCGTTCAACCTGACGATGCTGACAGTGGACACGCATTATCCGGACGGATATACCTGCAGGCTGTGCAAGGACACCTATGAAAGCTCCTACGCGAATGCCATTGCATGCTCCGATGTGCAGGTCAGTGCATTTCTGGACTGGTGCAGGGAGCAGGACTGGTATGCGGATACGGTCATTGTGGTTTCCGGAGACCATCCGACGATGGCGTCCTTCTGTGACGGAGCGCCGGCGGATTATGTCCGCAAGGTCTATACGGCGTATCTGAACCCGGCAAAAGAGCCGCAGAGGGATGAATGGCGTGAGTATGCGACCGTGGACAACTTCCCGACCACATTATCCGCCATGGGCGCTGACATAGAAGGCGGACGGCTCGGCCTGGGATGCGATCTGTTCTCTTCGGAGGATACCTTGACCGAACAGTACGGAAGAGAAAAGATCGACGAAGAGCTGTCCAGAACATCCGAATGGATGAACGCACAGTCTCAGGTAGAACCGCTGACCGCGGATATCACATATGACCCGTATGACGAAGAGAATCATAAGCTGTCCTTCACGATCCGGAATGTATCGAGCGACAAGGTGGACGGCTTCCGCTGCTGCATGAAGATGTATGGATATCAGACCGCGAGCGGTCCCGATTACATCGAATGGATCAGCGCGCAGGAGACGCAGAAGGGGGTCTGGAGGGCGGAATGGAATGTCCCGACCGACCAGGCCTACGAGGGAATCGTCAAGCTGCAGCCTACCTGTATGGTGGACGGCGCCCGCAGCAATGTGCTGGATCTTCATTATTATCATTTGAAATATGACGCGGGCGGCGGGAATTGTGAATGGTATGAATGCAGCGCCAACGGGAAAAGGCTGGAGGGCTGAGAGGATTGAATTATCATGTTCTGACACTGTTTCCGGAGATGATTGAGGGTGCATTCTACACCAGCATTACCAAAAGAGCTGCCGAGAAAGGACTGCTGAGGCTGGATGCCGTGAATATCCGGGACTACGCAGAGGAAAAACGCAAAGGCAGAGTCGACGATTACTCCTACGGCGGAGGCGCCGGCATGATTCTGCAGGCAGAGCCGGTATGGCGTGCGCACGAGGCGGTGCAGGAGAAGATTCGGATCCGCAGGCTTAACGCGCAGGAAACCTCATCCGTCCCTTCCATTGAACCGAAAAAAGCAAGAGTTCTCTATATGTCACCTGCGGGACGGGTTTTTGACCAGACGCTGGCAGCGGAGCTTGCCCTGGAGGAGGACCTGATCTTCCTGTGCGGCCACTATGAGGGGATCGATCAGAGAGTCCTGGATGAGATCGTGACAGATGAGATCTCGATCGGGGATTATGTTCTGACTGGCGGAGAGCTGCCGGCCCTTGTCATGATGGATGCGGTCGCGAGGCTGATCGACGGTGTTCTGAGCAACGAGGACTCCGCGCAGACGGAGAGCTTCATGGGAGACGGACAGCTGGAGTATCCACAGTATTCCAGACCGGAAGAGTGGCATGGACAACGCGTCCCGCCCATCCTCCTGTCCGGCGATCATGGTGCGGTAGACCGCTGGAGAAGAGAACAATCCCTGATGCGGACAGCGAAGCGCCGTCCGGATCTGTGCCGGAAGGCTGTTCTGGACAAGAAGGACAGAAAGTTTATCGCACAGGAAGGGCTGGAAGATTATTTTGATCTGGATGCCGGAACAATACCGCGCAGGTAGTCGGAACAATACCGCGCAGGCAGCCGGCCTGGCGGAGCGTGTGTGCCGGGAAAGGAAATAGTATGCTGAAACAATTGAATGTGTACGCAGAGAATAAAAAGGGTACCTTAGAGAAAATAACGAGAATCCTTCTGGAACATGACATCAATATTCTTGGCTCCATGTCGGATGACGGGGCGGAGTTCGGAATAAACCGCATGGTTGTTTCCGATCCGAAGACTGCCGCGGAATCCCTGCAGAAGGCCGGTTTTATGTGTTCCGTAAAGAACGTGATCGGGGTTGAGGTGAAGGATGAGGTCGGCAACCTGCACAGTCTTCTGACGACCCTGCTGGACATGAATATCAGTGTTCAATACCTGTATCTCTCCTTCAACAGAGATTCCGGATTGCCGATCATGGTTTTTTCCGCCGATGATATCTGGGAGGTGGAGGATGGCCTGAAGAACAGAGGATATCAGGTGGTCTGAGGCTGCCTGGAGAACATTACTATGGAGACACGAACGTGACAGATATCAAACAGGAAATCGAAAAAAGAAGGACATTCGCGATTATCTCGCATCCGGATGCGGGAAAGACAACACTGACGGAGAAGTTCCTGCTGTACGGAGGCGCAATCAATCTGGCGGGTTCCGTGAAGGGAAAGGCAACCGCCAGGCATGCAGTCTCTGACTGGATGGAGATTGAGAAGGAGAGAGGAATCTCTGTCACCAGCTCCGTGCTTCAGTTCAATTACGGCGGATGCTGCATCAACATACTGGACACCCCGGGCCATCAGGATTTCTCCGAGGATACGTACCGGACCCTGATGGCCGCGGATTCCGCGGTGATGGTGATCGATGCCTCAAAGGGAGTGGAGGCCCAGACCAGGAAACTGTTCAAGGTCTGTGTCATGCGCCATATTCCGATCTTCACCTTCATCAACAAGATGGATCGTGACGCGAACGATACCTTTGATCTTTTGGATGACATTGAAAAGGAGCTTGGCATCGCCACCTGCCCCATAAACTGGCCGATCGGCTCCGGAAAAGCATTCCGTGGTGTATATGACCGCCGGCAGAAGCATGTCATTACGTACCAGGATACCCAGAAGGGAACAAAGGAAGGCGTTGCGACCATGATCCCGGTGGAGGATCCCTTGCTGGATTCCTTTATCGGAGAAGAAGCGCGGGAGAATCTTCTGTCGGAAATTGAGCTTCTGGATGGGGCATCGGCGGAATTTGACCAGGAAAAGGTTTCTGCGGGACAGCTGTCACCGGTCTTTTTCGGTTCCGCACTCACCAACTTCGGTGTGGAAACCTTCCTGAACTATTTCCTGGAGATGACCACACCGCCGCTTGCGCGGACTGCCGATGCAGGCGTCATAGATCCGGTTGCGGAACCCTTCTCTGCTTTTGTTTTCAAGATTCAGGCGAATATGAATAAGATGCATCGCGACAGGATCGCATTCATGCGGATCTGTTCGGGCAAGTTTGAGGCGGACAAAGAAGTATGGCATGTACAGGGTTCCAGGAAAATGCGTCTGAGCCAGCCGCAGCAGATGATGGCGGAGCAGCGCCATGTTGTTTCCGAGGCGTACGCCGGCGACATCATCGGCGTATTTGACCCGGGTGTCTTTTCGATCGGTGATACCGTCTGCACACCGGGACATAAGTTTGCCTATGAGGGGATTCCCACCTTCGCGCCGGAGCATTTTGCCAGAATCCGTCCGCTCGACACCATGAAGCGCAAGCAGTTCGTCAAAGGAATGCAGCAGATTGCGCAGGAAGGCGCGATCCAGATCTTTGAGGAGCCGAACGGCAGCATGGAGGAAACGATCGTCGGCGTGGTCGGCGTGCTTCAGTTCGATGTTTTGCGCTATCGTCTCGAGAATGAATACAATGTGCAGATCCGCATGGATGATCTGCCTTATGAATACATCCGCTGGATCGCGAACCCGGATGAGGTAGACCTGGCGAATCTCCGCGGAACTTCGGATATGAAACGGATTCAGGATCTTAAGATGCGCCCGCTGCTGCTGTTTGTCAACAGCTGGTCGGTGGGGATGGTCGAGGAACGCAACCCCGGTCTGGTTCTGCAGGAATTTGCGCGATAATACAACCTCAGTGGGGGGCCGCCTCTGCAGGCGGTGGGTAAGAAATGATACTCCGTGGAGGGTGACAATCCCCCACTGAGGTGTAGCTCCTTGTTTTTTTACTGACATTAGGATAGAATCTTTATAACAATGAATATTTGAACGGAGGTCAATATCGGTATGGCTGGTGAGAATACACATGTGAACACGATCAAAGCAGGAGAGATCGGAGAGGTTAGGATTGCCGATGACGTGGTCGCGATCATTGCCGGCCTCGCGGCGTCTGATGTCAAGGGCGTTGCTTCTCTTTCGGGGAACGCGACCAGAGAAGTGATCGGAAAGCTCGGGATCAAGGGACTCGGAAAGAGCATCCGCCTGACCGTTGAGGACGGGGAGGTTCATGTCTGGCTGAAGGTCAATATCCGCTATGGGTTTAATATTCCCGAGACCAGTGAGAAGATCCAGGACCGGGTTGCCACTGCGATTGAGACGATGACGGGACTGAATGTCGCTGAGGTGAATGTCCGAGTGAACAGCGTTGTCATGGAAAAAGGACAGGCAGAGGAGAATAACGCGTAGGAATTGATCGATACTGTTATGATATGCCTTCGGACCCAAGCTGCGGAAAGAAGGCGTTTTTGTTACAGACTGATATCAAATTCTGTTTCCGGCTTTGGCTTACTGTGAGCAAAGGCGTGAACAGGGACTGCAGACTGAATTACGGGGACCATCATGACCAGAAGAGAATTGAGAGAGCACATATTCAGAGAGCTGTTTACCGCGCAGTTCTATGCGGAGAATGAGGAGGAGAAGGACGAACAGATGAAATTGTACTTCTCCCATACTGCGGGGGAAGGGCTTGACTATCCTCCGGATGAAGTAGGGGAAGAGGAGCAGAAGGAAGTCGTCGAGAAGACGAAGGCGGTGCTGGATCATCTGGATCAGATCGATCCTTTGATTGAAGAAACCTCCGTCGGCTGGCCGATCAGCCGGATGAACCGGACGGATCTGAGTGTCCTTCGTCTCGGCGTATATGAACTGTTATATGACGAGGCGGTTCCGCCGGGAGTCGCAATCAACGAAGCGGTTCTTCTGGCCAGAAAGTTCGGTCAGGAGGATTCCTATTCATTTGTAAATGGGATTCTGGGCAGAATCCAGCGGGAGAAAGGCTGAGTCCGGCCTGCGCGTTTCTGCCGACCCGGACGGCGCGTGTATGCAGACTTTACGAACCGGCAAAGGAGTGCGGACCGGATGGCGATGACAGACAGACCGTATGTCTATACGGTCACACAGGTAAATCATCACATCAATGTTTTATTTCAGCAGGATCTGGCGCTGAATGCGATATTTGTCAGAGGTGAGCTGTCGAATGTCAAGTATGCTTCGAGCGGACATCTGTATTTTTCCCTGAAAGACGAGAAGAGCCAGATACGCTGCGCGATGTGGGCCTCGGATGTAAGGAAGCGGAAGGAACGCGTCCGGGACGGCGAGAGCGTGACGGTATACGGCCAGATTGCCGTTTATGAGCGGGACGGAACCTACCAGCTGTACGCGAAGGCCATCCGGAGCGAAGGGAGCACCGGGGCGTTGTATGAACGCTATGAAGTGCTGAAAAAGAAGCTCCTTGAGATGGGGATGTTTGATGCATCCTACAAGAAACCGATTCCCGGATATGTCCGCACGCTCGGAGTGGTGACAGCCAGAACCGGTGCTGCGGTGCGTGATATCATCAATATTTCCAGAAGGCGGAATCCCGGAATCCGGATCATCCTCTGCCCGGCTGTCGTGCAGGGCGATCAGGCTCCGCAGTCGATCGTGGACGGAATTGAAGCGCTGGATGCACTGGGATGTGTGGATGTCATCATCGTAGGAAGAGGCGGCGGATCCATCGAGGATCTGTGGGCGTTTAACGAAGAGATCGTAGCAAGAGCAATCTGGAACTGCAAGACACCCGTCATCTCTGCAGTCGGGCATGAGACGGATACGACGATTGCGGACTATGTCGCAGATCTGCGGGCTCCGACTCCATCAGCAGGCGCGGAGCTGGCAGTCGCGGACATGGCATCTGTTTTGCTGCAGCTGCAGGAAAAAGAATTGCGGCAGACACAGCTGATGCGGCGCGCGCTGGAAAGAGCGAAGCAGCTTGCCGGTCAGTATCACCTGATGCTGCGTTTGAATGGCCCTGAGGGAAGACTTCAGCAGTCTGAGCAATTCCTGCTCAATGCCTCGGAACGGATGGACCGCGCAATTGACCTGAGACTGAAGGAGGCTGCCGCTCTGTCTGACAGGTTTGGAGAGCTTCTCGATCGCCGGATCGAGGACTGTCTTGGCAGATTCCGATACAGGCTGGAGCTGTCGGAGGGAAAACTGAAAGCATTGTCACCGTCGGCGAAGCTGGAGGCGGGATATGCTTATATCGAAGACGAAAACAGCGCAGCCGTCCGCTCTGTCAGCGGCATAAAAGCAGGGGATGAGCTTCGGATCCGTCTGAAGGACGGAAGGATCCGGGTGCTGGTTCGTGAAGTGGAGGCGGATGAAACACCGCGATAACAGGAAATAACGGGAGATCAGGATGGGACAGGAGCAGACAGAAAACAAAGAACTGACCATAGAGCAGGCATTTTCCAGAATTGATGAGATTACAAAGGCGCTGGAAGATCCCCAGACCAGTCTGGAGGATTCCTTTGCACTGTATCAGGAAGGAAGCAGGCTGCTGCAGGCAGCGAATCAGAAGATCGACATGGTGCAGAAGCAGGTACAGATTCTGCAGCATACGAGCACGCAGCCGGAGATGACCACGCTGGATGACAGTGAGTGGGTTGAATGAGGACATTATGGATTATCAGGATGAAAAAAAGGCAAGGACTCAGCATGTCAATGCTGTGATCCGTGATTATATGCCGACAGATGCCGAATTTCAGAAGACGCTTCTGGAGGCAATGCGCTACAGTATTGACGCAGGCGGAAAGAGACTCAGACCGATTATGCTGGAATGCACCTGCCAGATGTATCATGGCACGGGAACAATAGCAGGTCCCTTCATGGCTGCGATTGAGATGATTCACACCTCCTCTCTGATCCACGACGATCTTCCGGCACTGGACAATGATGCCATGCGGCGGGGACGAAAGACGACCCACAAGGTATATGGAGAGGCCATGGCGATTCTTGCAGGCGATGCGCTGATGAACTACGCTTATGAGACAGCCTGCAAGGCGTTTTCCATGGCGAAGCCGGACCAGGCTGCATCCGTAGCAGAAGCGCTGCGCGTACTGAGTACAAAGAGCGGCATCTACGGCATGCTGGGCGGGCAGTCCTGCGATGTCGAATGTGAGGGGAGAGGTCTGACAGAAGGCCAGGTTGAGTTCATCAACCGTTACAAGACCTCGGCCCTGATCGAGGCAAGCCTGATGATCGGAGGGATTCTTGCGGGTGCTCCGGAGGAAGACATCCGGATGCTGGAAGAGGTTGGAAACAAGACGGGTCTGGCCTTTCAGATCATGGATGACATCCTGGATGTAACGGGAAGCGAGGCAGTGCTGGGAAAACCGGTCGGATCAGATGTCAGAAACCGGAAAACCACCTTTGTTTCCCTGTTTGGCGTGAGCGCGGCTAAGGCAAGAGTGGAGCTTCTGTCCGCGCAGGCGATGGAAACCTTTGACCATCTGAGCGCAAAGCATGATTTTCTGCGCTGCATGCTGGAGGAACTGGCAAGAAGAAACCGATAACTGACTCTGTGAGAGATGTCCTGCCGGTAAAACGGCAGGGATCAGATGTGTTTATGGGGATATGCCATGATCCTTGATAAGATCAATCAGCCGAATGATATAAAGAATATTCCCAGGGAGGAGCTTCCGGCGCTGGCGCAGGAGATCCGTACTTTTCTGATAGAGAAGCTGTCCCTGACAGGCGGTCATCTGGCCTCCAATCTGGGTGTAATCGAGCTTACAATTGCGCTTCATCTGACGATGACACTTCCGGAGGATAAGATTGTCTGGGATGTCGGACATCAGTCTTATACCCACAAGATTCTGACAGGCCGCAGAGAGGGATTTGACAGTCTCCGCAAGCTGGGAGGTCTGTCCGGATTCCCCAAGAGAGAAGAGAGTGCCTGTGATGTCTTTGACACGGGCCACAGCTCTACCTCTATCTCCGCGGCTCTTGGAATCGCCCAGGCCAGAGATCTGGCAAAAGAGGACTACTGTGTCGCGGCTGTGATCGGAGACGGTTCCTTTACCGGCGGCATGGTCTATGAGGCACTGAACAATGCCTCACGCATGAAGACAAATTTCATTATCGTTCTCAACGACAACGGAATGTCGATTTCCGAAAATGTCGGAGGCTTTTCTTCTTATCTGTCCTCTCTCAGGACCAATGAAGCCTATACCGGCCTGAAACGCGCTGCCGAGGATGTTCTGCGCCATTCCTCCGGCGGGGAGGCGGCAATCCGGAAGATCCGCGGGATGAAGAACAACCTCAAGTCCATCCTGCTTCCGGGATCCTTTTTCGAGCAGCTGGGAATCACCTATTTCGGTCCGATCGACGGGTATAACATTGACAGAATGGTCAATGTTTTTCAGAATGCGAGGAAGGTGCGCGGCGCAGTCGTCGTCCATGTACTGACACAGAAGGGGAAGGGCTATCCTCCCGCGGAAAGAATGCCCGCCAGATTCCATGGAACAGGCCCCTTTGACATCGAAACCGGCCTTCCTTCCAAAAAGAAGGAAAAGGCCGACTGGAGTGATATCTTCAGTACGGTCATGTGCAAGGAAGGAAAAAAGACGCCGAATCTGTGTGCCGTGACCGCGGCGATGCCGGATGGCACCGGCCTGAAACGTTTCCGGGGGATGTACCCGAACCGCTTCTTTGATGTCGGGATTGCGGAGGAACATGCGGTTACCTTCAGTGCCGGCCTGGCGGTGGGAGGAATGATTCCGGTCTTCGCGGTTTATTCCTCTTTCCTGCAAAGAGCGTTTGACCAGATCGTGCATGATGTATGTCTTCAGAATCTTCATGTCGTTTTCGCGATTGACCGCAGCGGCCTTGTCGGGGCGGATGGAGAAACCCATCAGGGAATCTTTGATCTGTCGTATCTGACCATGATCCCCAACATCTGCGTCCTTGCCCCTAAGAATAAGTGGGAGCTTGCGGATATGCTGAAATGGGCCATCAGAAAGGCCGAAGGGCCTGTGGCCATCCGCTATCCGCGGGGAAGTGCCTACGACGGCCTTGAAGAATTCCGGGCGCCGATCCTCTATGGAAAATGGGAGATTCTGTACGATGAGTCGGATCTCTGCCTTCTGGCAACCGGAAACATGGTAGAGACTGCCGTGAAAGTCAGGGCAATGCTGAAGAAAGAAGGCGCAAACTGCAGTCTGATTAACTGCCGGTTTGTAAAACCGCTGGATGAAGAGGTGCTTCTGAAAACGGCAAAGGAGCACAATCTTCTGGTTACACTCGAGGAAAATGTCTCGGCGGGAGGCTTCGGGAGCCAGGTGGTTTCCTATTTGAATGATGTCGGCCTGCAGACCCCGCTCGAGTGCATCGCATTGCCGGATGCATACATCGAAGCCGGCTCTGTGGACCTGCTGCGGAAGGAGACGGCACTGGACGCGGACAGCATCTATAAGAGGATCCGCACACGAATGATCGGACTGTACAGCTTATGAAAGAGAGACTGGATATCTTACTGGTACGAGGAGGATTCTTCGCGTCCAGAGAGAAGGCGAAGACCACGATCATGGCGGGACAGGTCTATGTCAATGGCCAGAAGGAAGACAAGGCCGGCATGAAATTCGACGTGGATTCTGTCCTGGAGGTGAGAGGGAAAACGCTTCCGTATGTAAGCAGAGGAGGACTGAAGCTGGAGAAAGCAGTGAAAAGCTTTGGCCTGAATCTGGAAGGGCTTGTCTGCATGGACGTCGGGGCTTCCACGGGGGGCTTCACAGACTGCATGCTGCAGAATGGAGCCATTCGCGTATATGCGGTAGATGTCGGACACGGACAGCTCGCATGGAAGCTTCGGGAGGACGACAGAGTCATCTGCATGGAGCGGTTTAACGCAAGGCAGCTGTCCCCGGAGGATCTCCCGGAGCAGGTAAGCTTTAGCTCCATCGATGTTTCTTTCATTTCCCTGAAGCTGATTCTGGAGCCTGTCATGTCGGTTCTGAAGGAAGGCGGGCGCATCGTATCCCTGATCAAGCCTCAGTTTGAAGCAGGAAGGGAGAAGGTAGGCAAAAAAGGGGTCGTACGCGACCCGAAAGTACATGAGGAGGTCATCACAGAGGTGATCTCCTATGCAGCGAAGATTGGCCTGACACCGGAAGAACTCACATTTTCCCCGGTCACCGGGCCGGAGGGAAACATTGAGTATCTTGCCTGTTTCCGGAAAAAAGAGCAGGACGCCAAACAGGCAGAAGATGCTTCCGGTGCGCAGGAGCCTGCTCTTGCCTTGATCGAAAAGATTCCGACCCTCGTGCGCCTTGCGCATGAGGCGCTCTCATCCGGTGCGTGAGGAGGCAGTGCATGAATGGGTTTTATGTGATCACGAACCGGTCGAAACTGGCCGCGGAAAAAGAAGCGAGGTTCATAAAATCATATCTGGAGGAGCGCGGGAAAGTGTGCTATCTTCAAGGCGATGACATCCGTCAGCGGCCGGATGGTGTCCGATATACCGATGCGGCAAAGATTCCCTCGGATGTAGAGTGTATTATCGCATTGGGCGGAGACGGAACGCTGCTTCACGCGTCCAGGGATCTGGTAGACACATCATTGCCCCTGATCGGCGTCAACCTGGGAACGCTGGGTTATCTTGCCGAAATAGAACTCTCCAATCTTTCCCATACCCTCGACAGACTGATTGCCGACGATTATTACATCGAAGACCGAATGATGCTTCAGGGGGCTGTGATAACCGCATCCGGCGCAAGGAAGGAAGACATCGCGCTGAATGACATTGTCATAACCAGACGGGGCAGGCTTCGCGTGGTGGATTTTCATGTTTATGTGGATGATGTGTTCCTGTATTCCTACCGGGCAGACGGCATCATTGTCTCCACTCCGACAGGATCAACCGGATACAGTCTGTCGGCAGGCGGACCGATTGTTTCGCCGGACGCATCTCTGATTCTTCTGACAGCCATCGCGCCGCATACCCTGATCTCCAGAACGATCGTACTTCCGGATCATGTTGTTGTCTCTGTCGAGGTGGCAAATGAGCGATATGAAGAGGATGGCGGCGCCGAAGCATCCTTTGACGGAGATACGTTTCTGGTCCCGGGGAAAAAGGGGAGAATCGTGATCTCAAAGTCAGGGAAGACCACCCATCTGATTAAAATGAATCACACCAGCTTTGTAGAGAACCTAAGAAAAAAACTGGGACCCAATTAATGTATCAGGCAGCAGGGAGGGTGAAGCGGTATGAAAATCAGAAGACAGGCGAAGATTCTGGAGCTGATCAATCAGTATGAGATCGAGACACAGGATGAGCTTGCAAGGCATTTGAAAGAAGAAGGCTTCAAGGTTACGCAGGCGACAATCGCCCGCGATATCCGCGAATTAAAGCTGATGAAGGTGTCATCAGGCGGAGGCCATCAGAAGTATACGGCAATTGAATCCGGCTCTGAGAGACTCGTTGAGAAGTATCTGAGAGTTTTGAGAGACGGGTTCGTTGAGATGGACAAGGCGGGCAATCTGATCGTGATCCGCACGGTGTCCGGCATGGCCATGGCAGTTGCCGCCGCACTTGACGCGATGAACTGGTCAGAGGTTGCCGGCTGCATCGCGGGGGATGATACGATCTTCTGTGCGGTACACACACCCGAAGAGGCGATCCGGGTGATGGAGAAGATCAAGGAAAGTATGCTGCAGAATATCAAGGACAGCACGCTGTAGAAGGGTGAAGAATGCTTAGAAGCATATATGTCAGAAATCTGGCGCTGATCGACGAGGAGGAGATTCTGCTTGAGGACGGACTGAATATCCTGACCGGTGAGACGGGTGCGGGCAAGTCCATTCTGATCGGATCGGTCAGCGCGGCACTGGGAGCAGGTTCCCTGAAGGACCTGGTAAAAGAAGGTTCAGATACGGCAAGTGTCGAGCTGACTTTTGAAACGCAGTCACCGGCTGTTGCCGCACTTCTGGATCAGATGGAGCTTCCCCGGATGGACGGGTGCGTGCTCATCTCGAGAAGCTATCGGAACGGACGCAGCATCAGCAGAATCAACGGAGAGGTCGCAACGCTTCAGAAGGTCTCAGAGATCGCGGCTCTGCTGATCGATATCCATGGGCAGCATGAACATCAGTCTCTGCTGTATCCGAAGTATCACCTTGAACTGGTAGACAGCTACGCGGATCAAAGGATCGAACAGATCAGACAATCCTGCAAAGAGCACTATCATGCGTGGAAAGAATCAGCCCAAAAGCTGGAGCAGGCGCTCACAGAGGAAAAAGACCGGACAAAGCAGATTGATTTTCTGTCCTTCGAGATCGGAGAGATCGAGGATGCTGCGCTGAAAGAAGGAGAAGACGAAGAGCTGGAGGCCAGGTACAGGAAGCTCTCCAATGCACAGAAGATTCTGGAGACCGTCTCGGAAGCAGAGCAGCTGACCGGCAGCGACAGCGGAGCTTTGAAGAACCTGTCCAGGGCATCCGGTCTGCTTGCAAGGATCAGCAGCCTGGATGAGGATCTTAGGGATATGAGTACGACACTCATTCAGCTGGAAGATCTCTGCATGGACTTCAGCAGGACCTTGAATGCCTTCCTGGATGATTTCAGATACGACGAAAGAGAGCTGGATGAGATATCAAACCGTCTGGACCTGATCAATCGTCTGAAAACAAAATACGGAAAAACCATTCCGGAGATTCTTCAGTACAAGGACACGCAGGAGGCAGAGCTTGAGAGACTGCAGGACTTTGAGCACTACGTGGCGAACCTGAGAAGGAGCGTTCAGGAAAATGAACGGCTGCTCCAAAAGGACTGTGAAGGGCTCACTTCGCTTCGCAAACAGTCCGCGAAGGAACTGTCCCGCATGATCCGGGAATCGCTGGAGGAACTCAATTTCCTCGATGTTAGATTTGAGATCACCTTTTCCGCCCTAAAAGAGATGACGGAAAATGGCGCGGACCATGTTGTCTTCGAGATCTCCACGAATCCCGGCATGCCGCTGCGGCCGCTTGCAAGTGTCGCATCCGGCGGTGAACTGTCCAGGATCATGCTGGGCATCAAGACCGTCATGGCCGCGAAGGATTCCATAGAGACGATGATCTTCGATGAGATCGACACCGGCATCAGCGGAAGAACCGCACAGAAGGTATCCGAGAAAATGGCAAAGCTGTCGCAGACAAGACAGGTGATCGCGATCACGCACCTGGCACAGATTGCAGCGATGGCAGACAAGCATTTCCTGATTGAAAAAAGAGTGGAAGACGGCGTGACACGCACCCATGTCAGGGGACTGGCCGAAGAAGAGATCACGGAGGAGCTCGCCAGAATCCTGGGAGGCGCAAAGATCACGGAAACCGTCAGAAAGAACGCGGAGGAAATGAAAAAGCTGGCAGACATACAGAAGAAAGGAGAACGGCAGCAATGAAAATCGTAATCGGAAATGACCACAGCGCAGTTGAACTCAGGGAAGTGATCAGCGCCCATCTGAGAGAGAAAGGAATTGAAGTCGAGGAAGTCGGAACCTTCTCTACAGAAAGCAGCAACTATCCGGAGTGGGGTGAGAAAGTCGCCAGGAAGGTCGTGGCAAAGGAAGCTGACCTGGGCATTGCCATCTGCGGAACCGGCGTAGGAATCTCTATTGCAGCCAACAAGGTAAAAGGAATCCGTGCCTGCGTCTGCAGCGAACCCTACAGCGCCAGAATGTCGCGCCAGCACAACAATGCCAATGTACTTTGCTTTGGCGCCCGCGTCGTCGGAAGTGAACTGGCGAAGATGATTGTGGATGAATGGCTGGCGGCAGAGTTTCTGGGCGGACGCCATCAGACCAGAGTTGACATGATCATGAAGATCGAAGAGGAGGGGTGACAGACATCGTCCTGTAAAAGGGCTGCCAAAAAAAAGCGCTCAGCCGGTTCTTTCCGGCTGAGCGTTTGCAGTTGCTTTGTCACATGCCTTATCCCATCACAGCTGTCACGGTATACTCTGTCACGCCTTCCTCGAAGGGTACCAGATTGCCTTCTACCTGACGGCCGTTTACGGTCAGGGACTGAATGCCTTTCTGGACATGGTTCGGATTGGTGACACGGATGTGATATTCCGCGCCGCGATATTTTCTTTCAATGGTGTAATCACCGAAGTTTTCCGGCACGCAGGGATCGATTCTCAGACCGTCATAGTCCGGCTGGATTCCGAGAATATACTGGGAAACGTTCACAAATGTCCAGGCTGCCGTACCGGTCAGCCAGCTGTTCTTGCCCTGCCCGAAGAACTTTGCGTCTTTTCCGGCTACCATCTGGCTGTAGACATAAGGCTCTGTACAGTGGATCTCGGAGATATCCTCAATGTATGCAGGACAGGTCTTTTTATAGATCTCAAAGGCACGGTTGCCGTGACCGCATACGGTCTCAGCGATGGATACCCAGGGATTGTTGTGGCAGAAGATTCCGCCGTTCTCCTTGTATCCGGGCGGATAGGAGGAGATCTCACCCAGATTCAGATAATAGCTGGTATAGCACGGCTGAAGGATCATGATTCCGTATTTGGTATCCAGATATTTCTCTACGGAAGACAGTGCCTGCTGGGCCTTTCCTTCCTTCACGCCGATTCCGGCCAGCACGCAGAAGCCCTGCGGCTCGATAAAGATCTTTCCCTCTTTACATTCTGCTGATCCGACCTTGTCGCCGTTTGCGTCGTAGGCGCGGACAAACCATTCTCCGTCCCAGCCGGCATCCAGTGCGGCGTCATACATCGCTTTGACTTCTTCCTCTGCCTTGGCTGCCTTTTCCTCCAGACCTTGGTGCAGGCACATCTGTCTGTATTCTTCGCCATATTTGACAAACATACCGGCGATGAATACGGATTCCGCAACAGGACCCTCGCTGGGACCGGTCGTCTGGAAGCTGTCTCCGGGTGTATCGGAGAAGCAGTTCAGGTTCAGGCAGTCATTCCAGTCGGCACGCCCGATGAGCGGCAGACCGTGCGGACCTTTGTGGGTTACGATATAATCAAATGACCGGGTCAGATGCTCGAAGAGCGGGACCTTCGTGGATTCGTCATTGTCGAAGGGAACCATTTCATCCAGGATGGAGAAATCTCCGGTTTCCTTAATGTATGCCGCGGTTCCGGCGATCAGCCACAGAGGATCGTCATTGAATCCCGATCCGATGTCGGAATTGCCTCTCTTGGTGAGCGGCTGATACTGATGATAGGCAGAACCGTCTGCAAACTGCGTGGAAGCGATATCGATGATTCTTTCCCGTGCCTTCTCCGGAATCAGATGAACGAACCCGAGAAGATCCTGATTGGAATCACGGAAGCCCATTCCACGGCCGATTCCGGATTCATAATAGGAAGTGGAGCGTGACATGTTGAAGGTCACCATGCACTGATACTGGTTCCAGATATTGACCATGCGGTTGACCTTTTCGTCCTCGCTGGATACGCTGTAGCCGGAGAGAAGGTCAGACCAGTAAGCGTTCAGCGCCGCGAATGCTTTCTCCACATCTTCCTTTGTCTGATACCTGGACAGAACCGCCTTCGCCGGAGCCTTGTTGATCACATTGGGGGCTTCCCATTTCTGATCCTTCGGATTCTCGGCATATCCGAGCACAAAGACAAGGCTTTTCTGCTCGCCGGGCGCAAGCCTGATATCCAGCTCATGTGCGGCGATCGGATACCATCCGCTTGCGACGGAATTCGTGCATCCGCCCTGTTCGATTGCCTCAGGATTGGAAGCGGGGCGATATGTCCCGATGAAAGCGTCACGGGAAGTATCGAAAGCGGCAGCCTTCTCATTGACGGAGAAGTAAGCGTAGTGGTTCCGGCGCTCCCTGTATTCTGTCTTATGATAGATGACAGAACCGATCACCTCGACTTCACCGGTAGAAAGGTTTCTCTGATAGTTGGTCATATCGTCCAGTGCATTCCAGAGACAGAATTCCACATAGGAATAGACCTTGAAAGACTTCTCCCTGTCGCTGTCATTCTTCAGCGTCAGACAGTTGATCTCGCAGGTATCACTGAGCGGGACAAAATTAAGAAGATCTGCGCTCAGTCCGTTCTTGGAGGAAAGGAACCTGGTATAGCCGATTCCGTGATGGCACTCATAGGTGTCCAGCGGAGTCTGTGTCGGCTGCCATCCCGGATTCCAGACCGTCCCTTCATCGGCGATGTAGTAATACTTGCCATTGGAATCATAGGGTACATTATTGTAACGATAACGGGTGATGCGGAGCATCTTCGCGTCTTTATAGAAGCTGTAGCCGCCGCATGTATTGGATACGATAGAGAAAAAATCATTACATCCAAGGTAATTGATCCAGGGAAGTGGCGTTTTCGGGGTAGTAATCACATATTCTCGTGCCGTGTCATCAAAATAGCCGAATTTCATGGAGGTCTCCTTTTTGAGAAAACGATTAAGTTGCTGTATAAATGCAGTATAAGCTGAAATCTGAGGAAAAGCAATCGGTTTCGTTTAAGAATTGCTGTTCAAAACTACCAAAAAAATGTCATAAAAACTGTAGAAAACGTCAAAACAGGAAAATGTGAATGCCTTTTGCAGGATTATCAGTTGATTTTTCACGAAAATGCAAGCTATAATGTTCGTACGAAAACGTTTTCAAAAAACAATCCCTGCTATTTGCAGCATTAAACGTTTTCGTGGAGGGAGGTTTGACCATGGTTTCAATGAAGGATATTGCTGCAAGATGCGGAGTATCCGTAGCAACGGTCAGCAAAGCGCTTAACGGATACAGTGATATCGGACAGAAGAAAAGAGATGAAATCTGCGAGGTTGCAAAGAAACTTGGATATTTTCCGAATTCCTCAGCCCGCGCTCTGAAGACAAACAGAACGTATGACCTCGGGATTCTTTTTTCGGATAACCTTCACAGCGGCCTGACACATGATTATTTTGCCGCGATCCTGGACAGCTTTAAGGTGACGGCAGAAGAGAAAGGCTACGATATTACATTTACTTCGATGAATATGGTAGCGAACCGCAGAATGAGTTATTATGAACATTGCAGATACCGCGGGCTGGACGGTGTGGTGATCGCGAACATTGATTTTACGACACCTGAGGTTCTGGAGCTGGTCCGCTCGTCGCTTCCCGTTGTGACGATTGACTATATTTTTGACGGCAGGATCGCGGTGGTATCGGATAACGTCAAAGGAATGAGGGACCTTGTCGATTATGTCTGCAGCATGGGACATAAGAAGATTGCGTACATCCACGGGGATGACAACTCCGTGACCCGGGACAGAGTATCCAGCTTCCACAGAGCCCTGTACCAGCACGGGATCAGTATCCCGGACAGTTATATCCTGAAGTCCAGGTACCGCGATGGCGAGACAACGATGCACAGGATGGAGGAGCTGCTTGCGCTGGAGAACCGTCCCACCTGTGTATTTACGCCGGATGATTTCTCCGCGGTCGGCGCCTATCATGCAGTGCAGGAGGCGGGACTGCGGGTTCCGGACGACATCTCCATCGTGGGATACGACGGCATTCCCATGTCGCAGGCCTTGTTCCCGAAGCTGACGACGCTGAGGCAGAATACCAAACAGATCGGCAAGGATGCCGCGGAAGAACTGATCGCACTGATCGAAACGCCCAAGACGACACTGATCGAGAAGCGCCTGATTGAAGGGGAATTGCTGGAAGGGGGCTCTGTTCTGAGGCTTCAGACACAGCCGTGACAAAGGCTGTACAGTTGGACTTGAAACTGACATGAATTCTGTTAAAATACAGGAAAGTGAATTATTGCAGCGGATCCTGAAACCGCTTCTTGCCTGGTATGAGAAGAATCGCCGGGAACTGGAGTGGAGGCAGAAACCGCTGCCTTACTATGTATGGGTCAGCGAGATCATGCTTCAGCAGACGCGGGTCGAGGCTGTCAAACCGTACTTTTCCAGATTCATCCGGCAGCTTCCGTCTGTCCGGGATCTGGCGCTGTGTGAGGAGGACCGGCTCCTGAAGCTGTGGGAGGGCCTTGGTTATTACAGCCGGGTGCGCAATTTGCAGAAGGCAGCCCGGATTGTGATGCAGCAGTACGGTGGAGAGCTGCCGGCGGATGAGAAAACGCTCAGAAGTCTTCCGGGGATCGGCTCCTATACGGCTGGCGCGATTGCTTCCATCGCATTCGGGCTGCCGGCTCCTGCCGTGGACGGGAATGTACTGCGTGTTCTGTCGAGAATCCTGGGTTCGGAAGCGTGCATCGATGAACCTTTGGTGAAGAAGGAATTTGAAAACCGGATCCGGGAATGCTATCTGAGGATGGCAGACTGCACACACAGAAGCTTCTCTCCGGGAGCGTGCAATCAGGCGCTCATGGAGCTGGGGGCAGTGATCTGCCTGCCAAACGGATCTCCGCTGTGTGATCAGTGTCCCGTCAGGCATCTGTGCCGGGCAAGAAGCCGGCATCTGATCGGACAGATTCCGGTCCGGAAGCAGAAAGCAAAGCGGAGACGGGAAAAGAAGACGGTTCTGATCATCCGGGATCAGGACAGAGTGCTGATTCGGAAACGACCGGATACGGGACTTCTGGCAGGTCTTTGGGAGCTGCCAAACGTTGCAGGTCATCTGACGGCAGACGAAGCAATTGAAAAGACGAAGGAACTCGGCGTGCAGCCTGTCCGAATCCGGGCTCTCCCGGAGGAAAAACATATCTTCACTCATATTGAGTGGGAGATGACAGGGTATCTGATCCTGGTTGAGGAGATGGATTCTGATTCGCCGGAGGCTGCCGGCTCGGTAATAGAAGGGCAGGTGCCCGGACAGTCCTTGACTTCCGGGTGCGTTGCGGTTAACCTTCAAAAGGTCCAGGAGGAGTACTCGATCCCGTCTGCTTTCGGGAAATATGTCTCCTGGCTTGGGATCGACCGGCTGTCAGAGCTGAAAAGCCAAACGGAAGCACTGATACATCTGGAAGGAGAGGTATGAAGATTCTTACGGTTGCGATTCCGTGTTATAATTCGGAAGCGTATATGAGAAAGGCGATTGAGTCCCTGCTGCCCGGCGGGGAGGATATTGAGATTCTGATCATTGATGACGGTTCTCAGAAGGACAACACGCTCAAGATCGCGAAAGGCTATGAGAAGGAGTATCCCGGCATTGTCCGTGCGATCCATCAGGAGAACAAGGGGCATGGCGGCGCTGTCAACACCGGTATCCAGGAAGCCTCCGGAATCTATTTTAAGGTTGTGGATTCGGATGACTGGGTGGATTCGAAGGCATTGCTGCGCGTCATCAAACGGCTGAAGCTGCTCGAGGACAGACAGACGCCGGTAGACATGATGCTGACCAATTTCGTCTACGACAAGGAAGGAGTCTGGCATAAGAATGTCATGCAGTTCAGGCATGCATTCCCGCAGAACCGCATCATCTCCTGGGATGACATGGGGCATATGAAACAGACACAGTATATCCTCATGCACAACATCATCTACCGGCATGATGTTCTGATCAAATCAGGGCTGCGGATGCCGCTGCATACGTTCTATGTGGACAATCTGTTCTGCTTCCAGCCGCTTCCTTACTGTGAGAAGCTGTATTACATGGATGTCAATTTCTATCATTACCTGATCGGCCGCGAGGACCAGAGCGTGAACGAGAAGGTGATGATCAGCAGGATTGACCAGCAGATCCGGGTCAACAAGATGATGATCGATGTCTTTACCACACAGAACTGGAGCGGACTGGACAAGAACGTCCGCAAATACATGATGAACTATCTCAATAAGATCATGTCGGTTACCTCCATTCTGCTTCTGGTCGGAGGGACCGAGGAAGACTACGCCAAGAAGAGAGATATCTGGGGCTATCTCAAGAGGAAAAATGAGAAGCTGTATCTGCGCCTCAGGATGTCATTCCTTGGGATGTGGATGAATCTTCCGGTTCCGATTGCGCAAAAGACGACCGTGAAGGGATACAAGGTACTGAGAAAGTTTATTCATTTCAATTAATCATCCTGCGGACCGGATTGCGTGGGAAAAATACGCTGCATCCGGTGCCTGACACAGACAGCAGAATCAAACAGGGAGTTTTAGAGGACATGGAGACAAAGAGCAGAAACTTTATTGAGCAGATTATCGACAAAGACCTGGAAGAAGGACGTGTGGATCATGTGATGACACGTTTTCCGCCGGAGCCGAACGGATATCTCCATATCGGACACGCAAAGTCGATTCTTCTGAACTATGGACTTGCGCAGGAATATCACGGACTGTTCAATCTGCGTTTTGATGACACGAATCCGACAAAGGAAAAGAGCGAGTTCGTCGAATCCATCGAGAATGATGTGAGATGGCTTGGCGCGGACTTTGAGGACCGGCTTTACTTTGCTTCCGACTATTTCGGAAAGATGTACGAGGCGGCGGTGCAGCTGATCAAAAAAGGCAAAGCCTTCGTCTGTGATCTGACAGCGGAGGAGATCCGCGCTTACCGGGGAACGCTGAAGGAGCCCGGAAAGAATTCTCCCTACAGAGACAGAAGCATCGAGGAAAACCTGAAGCTCTTTGAGGAGATGAAGGAAGGGAAATACGAGGACGGCGCGAAGGTGCTCCGCGCAAAGATCGATATGGCCTCTCCCAATATGAACATGAGAGATCCGGTCATCTACCGTATTGCGCACATTTCCCATGCAAATACAGGCGATCAGTGGTGCATCTATCCCATGTATGACTTTGCGCATCCGATCGAGGATGCGATCGAGGGCGTCACCCATTCGATCTGCACGCTGGAGTTTGAAGATCACAGGCCGCTGTATGACTGGGTCGTGAGAGAGCTGGAGTATGAACAGCCTCCCAGACAGATTGAATTTGCTAAAATGTATCTGACGAATGTCGTCACCGGAAAGCGCTATATCAAGAAGCTTGTTGAGAACGGAATCGTGGACGGATGGGATGATCCCCGTCTGGTTTCCATCTCCGGTCTGCGCCGCCGCGGGTATACGCCGGAGGCGATCAAGATGTTCGTAGAGCTGAGCGGTGTTTCCAAGGCACAGTCTTCCTCTGAATACGCGATGCTTGAGTACTGCGTCAGAGAGGATCTGAAGCTGAAGAGAGAGCGGGTGATGGGAATCCTCCATCCGCTGAAGCTCATCATTGACAATTATCCGGAAGACACGACCGAAGAGCTGGAAGTGGAGAACAACCTGGAGAATCCGGACCTGGGGACGAGGAAGGTACCCTTTAGCAAGGAGCTTTATATCGAGCAGGAGGACTTTATGGAGGTCCCTGTTCCGAAGTACAGAAGACTCTATCCCGGCAATGAAGTCCGCCTGATGCATGCTTATCTTGTCACCTGCACCGGCGTTGATAAGGATGAAGACGGCAATGTGACAGCCGTGCACTGCACCTATGATCCGGCCACGCGCGGCGGAAATGCGCCGGATGGACGGAAGGTAAAGGGAACGATTCACTGGGTGGATGCAAAGAGCGCGATTGAGTGTGAGATCCGTCTGTTTGAAAACATCGTGGATGAGGAAAAAGGCGTCTATGATGAGGAGACAAAGGAGCTGAACCTGAATCCGAATTCTCTTCAGATTCTGACCGGCTGCTATGTGGAGTCTTCTCTGAAGGGTGCGAAGGCACCGGATTCCTTCCAGTTTGTGAGAACCGGATACTTCTGTGTGGACTCGAAGCTGTCCACCGAGGAGCATCTTGTATTCAACCGCATCGCAGCCCTGAAGTCCTCCTTCCGGCTGCCGGCTGCCAATTGATATGAAAAGCAGAGAACGTTTTTTTGACTGCATTACAGAGTTTATTTTTCTGGAAGATGCACCTGAAAGGGCGGATGTCATCTTTGTACCCGGAGGAAGCTATCCGGACAGCGCAAAGAGGGCAGCCGCCCTTTATGCGCAGGGATATGCGCCATTTGTTCTGCCGAGCGGAAGATATTCGAAGCTGACCGGTTATTTTCCGGATCCGGAGGGGAAGGGACGCCGTACGGAGTGGGAATATCTGAGGGATATCCTGGTTCAGAACGGTGTAAGGACCGATGCGATCCTGAAGGAGGATCAGGCCACCTTTACCTGGGAAAATGCGATCTGCTCCAGAAAGGTGCTGGAAACGATGGGAATCGAAGTGAAGAAGGCCATTGTTGTCTGCCAGGCATTTCATGCGAGACGATGCAGAATGTACTATCAGGAACAGTTTCCCCGGACGCAGCTGATTGTCTGCCCGGTTGTCACGCAGGGGATCTCGCGCGAAAACTGGTATCTGGACGAGAAGAAGATCGATGTGGTCCTGGGGGAGGTGGAACGGTGCGGAAGCCAGTTCCATGAGATTCTGAAAGCAAGGATTCCAGCTGCACAACGCTTCAGTGTGCGGCCAGAATCATGTGACGGATGATGCCGAGGAGCATCAGATGCCCGGGATAAAAGACGTAGAAGAAGTAGCGCAGCTTCAGCCCGCGCTTCCCGTTGTAAAGGAAACACAGGATATAGGAAAGCGGCGCCCATCTTTCCCAGGAGATTGCGGCTGCTCCGGCGACACACTGATACAGCCTGTAATCATGAAACAGGTACAGCATCACGATGAGGAAGACACCCTTGAAGTTATAGTCGGTCATCATCGCGTTTGCCAGTGACATGGATGCCGCGACAGCGATGAACTGAACCCAGGGAATACCCCGGAGCCGGTCAAGCAGGGCAATGCAGATCAGAGAGATCAGGAGCGTCCAATAGACATTCTGCTTATGCCAGAAGGGAACGCTTGCCTTGAGTGCATAGTCAAAGGGAAGCTCCGAGATCAGGGCAAACAGAAACAGACGACGGCAGTACTTTCGGATGTTCCTCGTATGGAAGAAGCCTTCCACGAGCAGGAAACAGAATACGGGAAAGGCCAGACGGCCGATTCCGCGCATCCACTGATAGAGTTGCTGGAGCTTCGCATAAGAATCCGGATCTGTAATCCGAAGCCGGCTGACGGAAATGAGTGTGCTGACGACGGCTGCGCCGGTATGGTCAATCAGCATGGTGATGCATGCGAACAGCTTCAGCGTGCTGCCGGAAAGGCCATGGCCGGAACCGACAAAGCCATACTGCGCGGAAACCCCATGCGCGGATGCTCCGGAACCGCTGCCGGAATCCGAGATATTTACTTGTGTATCGATGTCCTTTTCCATGCGGCAATCATACCATTCACGCCCAAATACCGTCAACTGCAGAGCAAGAAGATTGATTCTGCCGCTTTTATCTTAGATATCGACATGGAAAGTACAGGGAGAATCCTTTACTATAGGCTTGTCACCTGTCATCTTGATGCATGAAAAGATGCATGCATACTAAGATGCGACAGCATCACATTTTATGAGGATGAAACATCATGGCTATTGAGATTAATACCGAACGACTGATCTTTACGTTGAATACGAAACGGACTACCTATCAGATGCACGTGGACCGCTACGGGTATCTGCTGCATCAGTATTATGGCCGCAAGTCAGAAGGAGATATGCATTTTCTTCTGACGTTTCAGGATCGTGGATTCTCCGGAAACCCTTATGAAGCGCAGACGGACCGCACCTATTCGATGGACTTTCTTCCGCAGGAATGTCCCTATCTTGGGAATGGCGATTACCGCCGCGTGCTTCTGAAGGTTGCGGATGAGGATGGAACGATTGACTGTGATCTGCGCTATGATTCCTGGCGCCTGGAGCAGGGAATGTACAGCATTCCCGGCCTTCCTGCCGTGTACTGCGATGAGACGAATGCGGATACAGGGGCAAATGCACAGACGCTGGTGATTACGCTGAAGGATGATCTGCTGAAGCTGAAGCTGGATCTGTACTATGGCGTCCTGCCGAAGCTTGACATCATTACCCGTGCCGTGCGGATCGAAAACTACGGAAGGAGCGCATTTACACTGGAGAAAGCGCAGAGCGCGTGCCTGGACTTTGTGACGGGAGACTTTGACGCGATTACCTTCTACGGCCGTCATGCTATGGAGCGCAATATGCAGCGCCAGAGAGTCTGCCACGGGACGATGACGATCGGCTCTACAAGAGGAACCTCCAGCCATCAGTACAACCCGACGATGCTGCTGATAGACCATATGGCGACAGAAGACTATGGCCACTGCTATGGCATGAGCTTCGTCTATTCGGGCGGGTTCAAGGGAGAGATTGAGAAGGATCAGTACAACAATGTCCGGATGCAGCTGGGACTTCCGGATGAGATGCTGGCATATCCGCTCGGATCAGGAGAAGTCTTCTGGACGCCGCAGGTTGTGATGAGCTATTCCTCCAAGGGAATGGCCCGCCTGTCCCAAAACTTCCACCGCTGCGCGCGCAGACACATCTGCAGGGGAAAATGGCGCGACAAGATCCGTCCTGTTCTGCTCAACAGCTGGGAGGCATGCTACTTTGACTTTAACAAGGAGAAGCTCCTGGAGCTGGCGGAAGGCGCGAAGGATCTTGGCGTTGAGATGCTGGTCATGGATGACGGCTGGTTTGGCGCACGCAACGACGATTACCGCGGCCTCGGAGACTGGTATGTCAACGAAGAGAAGCTGGGCGGGCCTTTGAAGAATCTGGTCGACGAGATCAATGCAATGGGCCTGAAGTTCGGTATCTGGGTGGAACCGGAGATGGTCAATGAGGACAGCGAGCTGTACCGTGCCCATCCGGACTGGGCGATGACAATTCCCGGAAGACATCCGATCCTTGGCAGAAACCAGCTGATTCTGGACTTCTCCAGGAAAGAGGTGGTAGACGCGATCTATGACGCGATCAGCAAGGTTCTGGACAGCGCGAACATCGAATACATGAAATGGGATTTCAACCGTTCCATCTTCAATGTCTATTCCAACGGCGGCCTTTCACAGGGTCAGGTGCTCTACAATTACGTACTCGGATTGTATGACTTCCTGGAGCGGCTGAATCGCAATTATCCGGATCTTCTGATCGAAGGGTGTTCGGGCGGCGGCGGGAGATTTGATCTGGGCATGCTCTACTACACGCCGCAGATCTGGTGCTCCGACAATACCGACGCGATTGACCGCACCCGGATCCAGTACGGGACCAGCTTTGTATACCCGGTCTCCTCCATCGGCGCGCACGTATCGGCAGTTCCGAATGAGCAGACAGGGAGAACAGCATCCCTCCAGACGAGAGCGGTTGTCGCGATGGGCGGAACATTCGGATATGAACTTGACCCGAAGAAACTCTCTTCGGAGGAAAAGGACACGATCCGCCGGCAGGTGGAGGAGTATCACAAATATGCCGAACTGATCAACCATGGTCTGTACTACCGCCTCAGCAATCCCACAGAGGATGCCATCGCGGCATGGGAAATGTTTGCGGAGGATGCGAGCGAAGCCCTGATCTCTGTCGTCTGTCTGGAAGTACACGGAAACATGACCGTGAACTATGTCCGCCTGAGAGGACTGAAGAAGGATTGCTTCTACCGGGATGAGGCAACAGGAACGGTATATCCGGCAAACGCACTCATGCAGATCGGACTTCCCGTACCCGTCGAGATGGGAGAATACCGCAGCTATCAGTGGCATTTTGTGAAGGTGTGAGTGCCGAACACAGAAAATTCATTCCTTTACCGGGGCTTTCGTGGTACACTGTGTACAAGGCGTACCTGCAGAAGAATGACCTGAAGAGCCATGCTGCAGGGAATACAGGAAAGCGGATGGATAAGGAGGTAAAACATGGCTTTTTTTG
>CADBZI010000022.1:32348-44641 GCA_902799015.1 uncultured Lachnospiraceae bacterium
CAGAAAGAAGTGACGAAAGCATATGCAGAGCTTGGAAAAGAGCTTGCCGAACTGAATCCGGAAGCGATTGACGAAAGCCTGAAGCCTCTTCTGGATGCCGCGAAAGCAGCAGAGGAGAAGATCAGCGCTCTGGAAAAGGATGTTGAGAACTCCCGCAAGGTAATGGAGGACGCTGAGGCAAAGATGGCGCAGGAAGCGGCCGAAGCAAAGGCCCGTGCCCAGAAGGAAGCAGCGGAGCTGAAGGAAAAGGCAAAGCAGCAGGAAGAGGATCTGTCTGAGGCGGTCCGGAAGAGTGCAGAGGAAGTCCAGGACGATGCGGCAGTCGCCAAAGAAAACCTGGACGATGCCAAAGCAGAGGCGAAGACACTGTTCGAGCAGGCGCAGGAGAGAGCAAAGAAGACCTTTGCCGAGATGAAAACAACTGCAGAAGGCCTGATCAATGAAGTGAAGACAGCGGTAGACAACAAGAGCGCAGAGGCGGAGGACGCAGCGCAGGAAGCAGCCGACACGGCAGAGGAAGCGCAGGAAGCATGTGAATGCGCGGCCGAGGAAGCAAAGGACGAGGCGCAGGAAGCTTGTGAATGCGCTGCGGAAGAAGCACAGGATGCTGTGGAAGAAGCAAAGGACACAGCAAAGGAAGCATGTGAATGCGCGGCAGAGGAAGCAAAAGACGCGGCGGAAGAAGCATGTGAATGCGCCAAGGAAGAAATACAGGAATAAACACATTCAAAGACCGGCGAAGATCCGGACGAATCATATTCTGAAACGCAGAGGTGCTGTACGTATGTATGGCACCTGCTTTTGATTACTGAGTTACAAGCTATATTCTGACCAGGTACAAGGCATATACAGGGCTCTTGAGCGGAGACTTTTGGGGGTCGAAGCGAAAGAGCCCTGTTATGCCGCAGGTACTGGTCAGAGGAACCTTGTAACAATGCTTACAATTATTAGCACTCACTTTAGCCGAGTGCTATTGACATTTAAAGAGTTTCGTTTTATCATCTGTACCAGACGATGGAATGAATATACCGCCTCCATCGGGCGGCAGAATAAAAAGCAGGATAAGGAGTGATATAACATGACAGAAAAACAGGGCTATCTCTCAATCAACAGCGAGAATATGCTTCCGATTATTAAGAAGTGGCTGTATTCGGATCACGATATCTTTGTGCGTGAAGTGATCTCGAATGCGTGTGACGCGATCTCGAAGCTGCACAAGCTTGAGATCATGGGTGAGTACCAGTATCCGGATGATCATAAGGATTCTATCCACGTGGTAGTCGATCCGGAAGCGAAGACTGTCAGCTTTGCGGATACCGGACTTGGCATGACGGCTGACGAGGTGGAAGAGTATATTACACAGATCGCATTTTCCGGTGCGACTGCATTCTTTGAAAAATATAAAGACAAGGCGAATAAGGATGACATTATCGGTCATTTCGGCCTTGGATTCTATTCCGTATTCATGGTCTCCGACAATGTGGAGATTGACACACTCAGCTATAAGGAGGGCTCGTCCGCTGTGCACTGGGAGTGCGACGGTTCTTCCACCTACACGATGCGGGACGGGAACCGGGAACAGGTCGGAACAACGATTATTCTGCACCTGAACGAGGACTGCCTTGAGTTTGCGAACGAATACCGCATGCGTGAAGTGCTTCAGCGCTACTGCAGCTTTATGCCGGTGGAGATCTTCCTGGAGAAGGCAAATGCGCCGCAGGAATATGAGACCATCGATGAGAGTGAGCTCAAGGATACCGATGTCGTGGTAGAACATATCCACGAAGACGCGAAGACGGAAGAGCAGGATGACGGAAACGGCGGGAAGAAGACGGTTGAGATCTCTCCTGCGCGTGAGCGTGTAAAGATCAACAAAAGACCGGTAAGCATCTCGGACATTCATCCGCTGTGGGCAAAGCATCCGAATGACTGCACGGAGGAGGAGTACAAGGCTTTCTACCGCAAGGTATTCAACGATTACCGTGAACCGCTGTTCTGGATTCACCTGAATGCGGACTATCCGTTCAACATGAAGGGAATTCTTTACTTCCCGAAGATTAACACGGAATATGATTCCATCGAGGGAACCATCAAGCTTTACAATAACCAGGTCTTCATTGCCGATAACATCAAGGAGGTCGTGCCGGAGTACATGATGCTGCTCAAGGGTGTGATTGACTGCCCGGAGTTTCCGCTGAATGTATCCAGATCTGCGCTTCAGAATGACGGCTTCGTCAAGAAGCTTCGCGATTATATCTCGAAAAAGCTCGCTGACAAGCTGACGGGTATGTGCAAGACTGACCGTGAGAACTATGAGAAGTACTGGGATGACATCAGCCCGTTCCTGAAGTTCGGAAGCCTGCGCGATGAGAAGTTTTCCGAGCGCCTGCAGGATTATATCCTGTACAAGGATCTGGACGGGAAGTACTTTACGCTGAAAGAGTATCTGGAGAAGATCTCGGATCAGGGAGAGAAGAAAGAGGACACAGACAAGGCAGATGCTCAGGAAGCTGCCACGCAGGAAGAAGGCAGCGCAGAGAAAGAAGAGAGTACAGGAAAAGAAGAGCGCGCAGAGAAAGAAGAGAATAAAGGAAAAGAAGAAAACGTTGACTTCTCTGAAGAGCCGGAGGAAGCAGGGGAAAAGGCTGCAGAGGGTACGCCGAAGGAGCCGGAGAAGACGGTAATTTATTATGTGACGGATGAATCCCAGCAGGGGCAGTACATCCGTATGTTCAAGGAAAATGGCATGGATGCCGTAATCCTGCATCACAATATTGACGCACCGTATCTGCAGCATGTCGAGCAGAAGAGAGAGGATGTCAAGTTTGAGCGTATTGACGCTGATGTCACCGGCTCCATGAAGGCGGAGGAAGCCGATGAAGAAAAGCTGAAGGCAGATACCGAATCCCTTGCAGAGCTTTTCAAGAAAGCAATCGGCAATGACAAGCTCACGATCCAGGTTCAGAGCCTGAAGGACGAGAAGATTGCTTCCATGCTCACGATCCAGGAGGAAGGCCGCCGCATGCAGGATATGATGCGGATGTACAGCATGAACGGGTCCGGCATGGATATGGATCTGTTTGCGCCGGCACAGACGCTGACGCTCAACGAGAACCACGCGCTGGTGCGCTATCTGCTTGAGCACAAGGATTCCGAGCATGCGGAAATGTTCGCGAAACAGCTCTATGATCTCGCTTCGCTGGCCAACGCACCGCTTAAGCCGGAAGCGATGACAGAATTCATCAGCCGGAGCAACGAGATCATGCTTCTCCTTGCGAAGTAAACAGGATGATTGCATCCTTTCGTGACCTATGATAAGATAGGAAATCGGAACAGAAATCGGTTATTGTAACCAGGAAATGGAGCAGGGAAAAGATGAGCCAGGCAAAGGTTGACAGAAACAAAGAACAGAAACGTAATGTCAAGAAGATTATGGCACAGGAGAGGAGAAGCTGGATGCTTACGCAGACTGTTCTGATTGCAATTGCGGCAGCGGTTGTGATCTGGATCGGCGTATCGCTGTATCAGGCTGTGAACGCTCCCTCCACAGATTCTTCAGCTGTTCAGTCTGTCACATATACGGTTGACAGCTCCGCGTTGGAGGATTATCTCGCATCACTGGACAATGTCTGATGCGGATCGCGGGACTGTAATCACTAAAAAAAGAAGGAAGCGGGACTGCCGATGCAGTTCCGCTTCTGCTATTGTCTGAATGCTCTTTAGAGTCTTCTTACAGCACCATGATGATGCCGCCGTCATTGGCGTACATGGAAGTACAGCCGCGTCCATTTTCCAGGAAATAGTTCTTGGCCTTCACACGCTCACGGATCGCGTCAAGAACCATCTGGCCGCGTTCCGGGTTATTGGTGTGGGAGACGGCAATCTCGTTGTCCTGCATGTGCCCCGCGGATTCCGCAGCCATCTCAACCATCTTCACCAATGCCTTATTGATCCCGCGCGCCTGGCCGACCTGCTGAATCTCACCCTCGGGTGTGGAGGTGCAGATGGGCTTAATCTTCAGGGCAGTCGCAACAAATGCCTTGAAATTGGAAAGGCGACCGTTCTTGCGGAGCGTATCTAAGGACTCCAGCACAAACCAGGTTACCTGACTCTCGATATACGCATCTACTTTTTCAATGATCTCCTCAAACGGAAGGTGTGCCTCTTCATATTCCGCGATCTTACGACCGATCAGTGTTTCCCCGATCGAAGCGGACTTGGAATTGAAGACATGGATCTTCTTGTCCGGATGCTCCTCCAGCGCCATGGTCCTGCCGACCTGTGCACTGTTGTATGAGCCGGAGAGCGCCCCTGACAGGGTGACGGCATACAGGTGATCAAAATCCCTGTCAAAGCATTCCTTATAGTACTGTGGAGAAGGACATGCACTCCTGGGACAGTTGGGACTTTCCCTGACACGTTTCAGAAACTCCTGCTGGTCAAATGTTTCATCATCCACAAAGTGATACTGATCCACATCCATCGTCAGCGGAGCAGACATAAAATGCCCGGAGGCCTTCATATCCGGAGTCAACTCTCCGCAGCTATCGATCACAACCAGATAACTCATATCTCTCACCTCACATGATGTAGTTTTGAATACTACATTGAAAGTATAACACAGATAGGCAGGAATGGAAAGTATCGTTTTGATAAAAGTGAGTGAAAAGTGAGTGAAAGCTTGCGTGGAGGTCGGGCTTTTGGCGCTGTAATCATGGGATTGCAGAAAGCATGGAACTGTGATTGAATAGTTTCATGGCAAAGTACCAAAGGACAGAGATATGATCGCACTGAGAATTACCAATACAAAAGACTTTATGGCTAAGCTCCTGACGCAGGAGACCTTTGACACCTTCCTGTTTTCGGAAGGCTCTGTGACGACGTTCACGACGTTCTCCATCGATGGAAGCTGGCATCCGGACTTTTTCGGAGAGCAGAAAGAAGCAGAAGAGCAGAATCCATCTCAGAATCCATATCAGCGTCAGCATCAGAGCCAGCAGCTGACCTGGAGGCTCCTGCGGCCGGTTGTGTACGATCTGATCAAAGGACGCCACACGCCGATCCAGATGCGGATTGTTCTGAAGCTTGCGGATTATAATGTGGAGAAGCTGCTGAAGAGCTCGGATCTTTCGATCGGGAAAGAGCAGGTAGACGGACTCTTTCTGAACCTGACCTATGCGAAGGACGAAGTGACGGCCATAACGGGAACTTCACTGAAGATCTTCACACTGGACAAGTCCCTGGACCGGGTCTGGGATGACATGGTCCGGCTGTTTTTCCAGATGCGGAAGATTTCAGTGAAGCAGACGTGAATTCCTTATTTATTTTGCTTTTCCGTGTCCCTGCATCTCGTGCACCATTCCACTGATCTTATCCGTGAAATTCGTCTTTGCAGTCTCCTGAAGCTTCATGGCACGCACCTTCAGCGGAAGTCCGAACAGGGTGATGAAGCCTTCTGCGTCGTGGTGGTCATAGAGATCGCCTGTGGTGAAGGAAGCAAGGGATTCGTTGTAGAGAGAGTAGGGGCTTGTCGTTCCTTTCTTGATGATGTTGCCCTTATACAGCTCAAACCTGACTTCTCCGGTCACGAACTGCTGTGTGGATTCCACGAAGGCCTGGATGGCTTCCCTAAGCGGTGTGAACCACTTTCCTTCATAGACGGTCTGTGCCATCTGGCTGCCAAGCCGTTTCTTGGTCTCCATCGTCTCGCGGTCAAGGCAAAGCTCTTCCAGCTGGTCATGCGCAGCCATCAGGATGGTTCCGCCGGGGGTTTCGTATACGCCGCGGCTCTTCATGCCGACAACACGGTTCTCCACGATATCAACGATTCCGATTCCATTCCTTCCGCCAAGTTCATTCAGGGCGCGGATGATATCGGCGACTTTCATTTCCTTTCCATTGATCGACTTCGGGACGCCCTTTTCGAAGGTCATTGTGACCTCGGTCGGTTCGTCCGGTGCATGCTGCGGGGTGACGGAAAGAACCAGAAGAGAATCATAGTTGGGCGCCAGGGAAGGATCTTCGAGTTCCAGTCCTTCATGGCTGATATGCCACAGATTCCGGTCGCGGGAGTAGCCCTTTCCCATGGAGAAGGGGAGATTGATCCCATGGCTCTTGCAGTACGCAATCTCGTCTTCACGGCTCTGAAGCGTCCAGACATCCGTCATACGCCACGGAGCAATCACCTTCAGGTCCGGCGCGAGTGCTTTGATACCGAGCTCAAAACGGATCTGGTCATTTCCCTTGCCGGTCGCGCCATGGCAGACAGCAACCGCGTTCTCCTTGCGGGCGATCTCTACCAGCTTCTTCGCGATCGCGGGCCTGGCCATGGAGGTGCCGAGCAGATATGCATGCTCATAGACGGCACCTGCTTCGACGCAGGGCATGACGAAATCTTCACAGAATTCATCGACGATATCTTCAATATATAATTTGGAAGCACCGCTGGAGAGGGCTCTTTCCTCAAGGCCATCCAGCTCCTCCTCCTGTCCGCAGTCTACGCAGCAGCATACGACATCATAATTGAAGTTCTCCTTCAGCCACGGAATCATAGCTGTCGTGTCAAGTCCTCCGGAATAGGCGAGGATTACTTTTTCTTTTGCCATTATGGGTTCCCCTTTCAGATCTGGTCTTTGGTAAAAAATGCTTCTGAGCGCGGCCGCTGGACCGCACATCCGATATGATAGCGCTGTAAGCATAAATATGCAAGCAGAAAATCATGAATCCAGTAATGAATCCTGTATAAATGAATAATATACGCTTGACATGTATAAATATGCACAAATATATGCATTTCACTCTTTACTTTAGGTGGCATCTGGAGTAAGATGGACGGCGACGGCGTTTTAGCGCTCCAAGGAGCTTGGCAGGAGGGAAGGAATCATATGATTAAGGCTGGAATCATCGGATCTACAGGATACGCCGGAGCGGAGCTTGTCCGGCTTCTGCTGGGACACCCCCAGGTGCAGATTGTCTGGTATGGATCCAGAAGCTATGTGGATCAGAACTATGCGGACATCTACCGGAATATGTTCGAGCTGGTGGATGAGAAATGCATGGATGAGAATATGGATGAGCTGATCAGCCGCTGCGACGTGATATTTACGGCCACGCCTCAGGGACTTTGCGCATCCATGATCAACGATAAGGTTCTGAACGAGGCCAAGGTCATTGATCTGAGTGCGGACTTCCGGCTGAAAAGAGTGGATGTCTATGAAGCATGGTATCACAGGACACACGAGTCACCGGAATATCTTCCGGAGGCAGTGTACGGGCTGTGTGAGATCAACCGTGACAAAATTGCTTCCGCGAGAATTATCGCGAATCCGGGCTGCTACACCACAACTTCGATTCTGACGCTATATCCGCTTGTCGCGGAGGGCCTGATCGATCTGCGTTCCATCATCGTGGATGCCAAGTCCGGAACCTCCGGTGCCGGCCGGGGCGCAAAGCTTCCGAACCTCTTCTGCGAGGTCAACGAAAGCATTAAGCCCTACGGTGTCGCCACGCACCGTCATACGCCGGAGATTGAGGAACAGCTCAGCTATGCTGCCGGGATGGATTACCAGAACGGCGAGAGTGTGCTCATTAATTTCACACCGCATCTGATCCCGATGAACCGCGGCATCCTTGCAACCTGCTATGCTCAGCTGAAGGACGGTGTGAGCGCTGAGCATGTACAGGCAGCCTATGAGAAGCATTACAAAGAGGAATTCTTTATCCGTCTGCTCGGGTGCGGCAGCTTTCCGGAAACGAGATGGGTGGAGGGATCCAACTTCGTTGATATCGGCTTCACTGTGGACGAGCGCACACGGAGAGTCATTGCCGTGGGCGCGCTGGACAACCTGGTAAAGGGCGCTGCCGGGCAGGCGGTACAGAATATGAATATTGTATTTGGACTGGAGGAGACGATGGGACTGAAGCTGGTGCCGTTGTTCCCCTGAGATGGAAAGGCGCTGCCGGAGAAGGCGGCAGAATGGAGACAGAATCATGAAAAAGATTACACTGTATGATGGTGGTGTGACTGAGCCGCAGGGGTTTCAGGCGGCTGGAATCAGCGCAGGCATCAAGAAAAAAGACCGGAAGGACATGGCGATGATCTATTCCGTCAAGCCCTGTGTTCTGGCCGGAACATTTACCCAGAACCTGGTCAAGGCCTCCCCGGTGGTATGGGACCAGAACATCGTAAAGATGTACCGGAGCGCGCAGGCCTGTGTCATGAACAGCGGGATCGCAAATGCCTGCACCGGACTGAAGGGAAATGAGTACTGTGTGACGACGGCCGATGCTGCCGCGGCGGCGCTCGGTCTTGACAGAAAGCAGGTGCTGCTCGCCTCCACCGGCGTGATCGGGGCGCAGCTTCCTATTGATAAGATCAGCGCAGGTGCGAAGGCCCTGGCAGGCGCGCTGTCGGATACGAGACAGGCCGCAATCGACGCCATGGAAGCCATCATGACAACCGATACGAAGCGTAAGGAGATTGCTGCCAGCTTCGAGCTGGGCGGCAGGAAGGTGACGATCGGCGGCATGTCAAAGGGTTCCGGCATGATTCACCCCAACATGTGTACCATGCTCTGCTTTCTGACGACGGATGCGGCGATCAGCGCTGAGATGGCGCAGAAGGCGCTTTCCTCCTGTGTGGAGGATTCCTTCAATATGATCTCCGTGGATGGAGATCAGTCGACGAATGACACCTGTCTGCTGCTTGGAAACGGACTGGCTCAGAATCCGGAGATCACGCAGGAGGGAGAGGACTACGAGACCTTCCGTCAGGCACTGGAAATGGTGACAAAGAATCTTGCCAGAAGAATGGCGGCAGACGGCGAAGGCGCTCATGCGCTCTTTGAAGTAAAGGTGACAGGCGCGTCTGAGAAGAAGCAGGCGGTGAAGATAGCGAAGAGTGTCATCGGCTCGAATCTGGTCAAGGCAGCGATTGCCGGTCATGATGCCAACTGGGGCAGAATCATCTGCGCGATGGGGTATTCCGGGGCTCAGTTCGATCCGCAGAAGGTGAATCTTACCTTTGAAAGCTCTGCCGGCAGTGTCATGATCGCCAAGGACAGCGTTTCCACGGGATACAGTGAAGCGCAGGCGACAGAGATTCTCTCACAGGATGAGATCACGGCAATCATTGATCTGCAGGAAGGATCGGCCGAGGCGACCGCCTGGGGCTGTGATCTGACCCATGAGTACGTCTCGATCAATGCGGATTACCGGTCGTAAACATTCCGCCAAAAAAGAGCAGGAAGGCTGAAAGAGGGAGCTGCATGGAACAGGAACTTGGCAAAAAAGAGATGGAATTGTATCTGGATAAGGCAGGCGTTCTGATTGAAGCGCTCCCATTTATCCAACATTTTCAGGGAGCGACCATCATCGTAAAATATGGCGGAAGCGCCATGGTGGATCACGAGCTGAAGAAGAGTGTGATCAAGGATGTCGCGCTGCTGAAGCTGGTCGGATTCCGCCCCATCATCGTGCATGGTGGCGGCAAGGAGATCACGAACTGGCTTGGGAAGATCGGAAAGAAGAGCGAATTCGTGAATGGATTCCGTGTCACGGATGACGAGACGATGCATGTTGCGGAGATGGTTCTGAACCGGATCAACAAAGGACTCGTCTCCATGATGGAGAAGGTCGGGGTGAAGGCCTGCGGCGTCTCCGGAAAAGACGGCACGATCCTGCGCGTTTCCAGAAAGAAACCGGATGGAGCGGATATCGGATTCGTCGGTGAAGTGGAAGAGGTGGATACGACTTTGCTCAATACGCTGATTGATGCCGGCTTTGTTCCGGTGATCTGCCCGGTCGGCTCCGACAGCGGCTATTATTCCTACAATGTCAACGCGGATGATGCCGCATGCGCGATCGCAAAAGCCATGAAAGCGCAGAAGCTGGTGTTCCTCTCCGACATTAAGGGAGTTCTGGAGGATCCGCAGGACCCGGACTCTTTGATCTCGGAAATGACGGTTGCGGAAGCGAAGGAGTTCATCGCGGCCGGACACGCGGGCGGCGGCATGCTGCCGAAGCTGAACAGCTGCATCGACGCAATCGAGGCTGGCGTGAAGCGGGTTCATATTCTGGATGGACGTATCCCGCACTCGCAGCTTCTGGAATTCTTTACAAATAAGGGAATCGGAACCGCAATCATCGGCGATACCGAGCAGAGGTTCTATGAGAAGAACAGCTCCATTTCCGTATCCGGCGGGGATCAATCATGAGGAAAGCCCCTGCTTCGCCGTGCGCCCAGACGCAGGGAAGGCGGAGGCAGACTGGAAGGAATCAAAGAAGAGGAGAGGATCAGGATGACAGCATCACAGAGGATCATGGATGAAACGGAGCAGTATGTGCTCCATACCTATAACCGTTTTCCCGTCGTCTTCGAACGGGGTGAGGGCGTACACCTGTATGATGTGGAAGGGAAGGAGTACCTGGACTTTGGTGCGGGAATCGCGGTCTTTGCCCTGGGGTACGGGAATCCTGCCTACAGCGAAGCACTCAAGGATCAGATCGACAAGGTGATTCATACCTCGAATCTGTTCTACCATAAACCGCTTGCCGAGGCTTCCCGAAAAGTGATCGAACACACGCATCTTTCAAAGGTGTTCTTCACGAATTCCGGCGCGGAAGCGATCGAAGGCGCGATCAAAGCCGCAAGAAAATATGCCTATTCAAAGGATGGCTCCAATGACCATGAGATCATCGCCATGAAGCATTCCTTCCACGGAAGAACCATCGGCGCCCTTTCCGTGACGGGAAATGCCCATTATCAGGATCCGTTCCGCCCTCTGATGGGAGGCGTTCGATTCGCTGACTTCAATGACTTTGAGAGCGTGAAGGGGGCAGTGACAGAGAAAACCTGTGCCATCCTTCTGGAAACCGTACAGGGAGAAGGCGGGATCTACCCGGCTGATCCTGCGTTTCTGCGTTCCGTACGGAAACTGTGCGATGAGCGGGATATTCTCCTGATCCTGGATGAGATTCAGTGCGGAATGGGACGGACCGGCAGCTGGTTTGCCTGTGACGCATACGATGTAAAACCGGATATCATGACGCTCGCCAAGGCACTTGGATGCGGAATCCCCGTGGGGGCGTTTGTGCTGAATGAGAAGGCCGCTGAACAATCTCTGGCGCCTGGTGACCACGGAACCACTTACGGCGGCAACCCACTGGCCTGCGCGGCTGTGTCCGCGGTATTTGACCTGTTTGATCAGAACGGGATTGTCGGGCAAGTTGCGCAGACAGCTCCCTATCTGGAGGCAAAGCTTGATGAACTGGTCTCGAAGTACAGCTTCCTGACAAAGCGCCGCGGCATGGGATTCATGCAGGGCATTGTTGTGGAAGGAAAACCGGTCGGCGAGATCGTGAAAGCAGCACTGGCAGAAGGTCTGGTGATCCTGTCTGCCGGCAGCAATGTGCTCCGCTTCGTACCGCCGCTGGTCATGGAAAAGAAGGACATCGATGAGATGGCCATGAAGCTCGACAGCGTGCTGAGCAGGCAGTAATCATGAATCAGAGAGCATGAATATCTGAAAAAGAAAGCCGGCAGTCCGCAGACTGCCGGTTTTCCGGTAATACCTTCATACGATCGTGTGAAGACATCCATTACTTCTTGTAACGAATCTTACCCTTGAAGCCGCCCTTGCGAAGCTTTTTCTTCAGCTTCTTGAACTGCTTCTTGGTCATCGCGCTCTTCTTGACAATGATCTTGCCCTTAAACTTCTTGAAAGCCTTCTTGGAGAACTGAGAAGCCTTGATCTTCTGACCTGCAGCGGCCGTGATCACGATCTTCTTGGTCTTTTTCGCCTTCTTGAGCTTCGCTACCTGAGCTTCAACCTTTGTCGTGTTTCTCAGAACCAGCGTCACACTCGCATACTTTTTCTTAATCGTGTTTGTCCGAATGACATCCACATCATAAGTCTTTCCATTCGCAGTGATGGAAGAAGGGATCGTTGCGGTATCGGTGGTCGATGTGACATCGGTTACCGCGATGGTTGTGTTGCCGGTTGTTGATCCGGAAACAGTTGAATCGGAATCAACCTTACCGGAAACAGGACTGCCCGCAGCAAATGCCGGAATCACAGTACTGACAGTGACTGCAGCAGCAAGCAGAAGCGCAGAGACCTTACGTCCTAACTTGTTCATGGGTACATACCTCCTTTCCTTCGTATTATTTATAGAAACAGCACGCGAAGCACATCGGCTCCAGATGCTGGTCCTACCAAATCATGCGAGAACAGAACGACAATCACCAGACCTCCGTTTCTGTCTCAAGCTCGTCCCAGTCGGAGAAATCATCA
>CADBZI010000023.1 GCA_902799015.1 uncultured Lachnospiraceae bacterium
AAAAAAGCCCCGACTCACCGAAGAGGTGGTCGGGGCGTGGCTCCGTTCGTTCAGGGACGGGGATGTGGACGACGCTGCCTTCCGGCAGCGCCTTGTGGATACGTTCATCGCCCGGATCGAGGTCAGGAACGGCCAGGCGATGATCTTCTACAACATAAAAGAAAATGGACCGCACTCGAAAGTTCGAGTACGGTC
The DNA here is from genome assembly GCA_902799015.1 of uncultured Lachnospiraceae bacterium. Lineage (GTDB taxonomy): Bacteria > Bacillota > Clostridia > Lachnospirales > Lachnospiraceae > Porcincola. The sequence continues at coordinate 196 of CADBZI010000023.1, forward strand.
CGAATGGTGGAGCATACGGGATTCGAACCCGTGACCTTTTGAATGCCATTCAAACGCGCTCCCAACTGCGCTAATGCCCCAAAGCAATGCTTAGTATAACAGAGAAGAAGAGAACTTGCAAGAATTGTTTTTGTCCGATATACTTATCTGGTAGCTTGTCTGCACAAATAAGCAAAGGGACGGGGGGAATTATGAATAGTACAGCCAAAACCATTCGGGTGACCGCATATGGTCAGACAAAGGAATTTCCTTCTGATATGACGTACGCGGAGATTGCACGCAGTTGGGAGGAGACATCTCAGCGAAGGGTTCTTCTTGTAAATGAAGACGGCAGCAGGCTGCAGGAGATGAATCGATGCCCTCAGCATGACTGCAGTCTGACGTTTCTTACTTTGGCGGATAAGGAGGGACGGGACACTTATAAGAGGAGTCTGTGTCTTCTGATGCTGAGGGCTTTTGAAAACGTACTGGGAAAGGAAGACGTCCATGTATGGATTCGCTTTACGGTATCCGGCGGCCTTTTCTGCACCCTTAAGTGCGGCCATGCACAGATGTCGCAGGAGCTTCTGGACAAGGTAAAGCAGGAGATGGAGAACCTTCGGGAGGCGGCGGTTCCCATTGTGAAGAAGAGCGTACGTACGGAGGATGCGATCCGTCTGTTCGAAGCGAATGAGATGACGGATAAAGCAAAGCTGTTCCGGTTCAGGATCAGCTCGCGCACCAATCTCTACAGCATGGGCGATTATTACGACTATTATTATGGCTACATGGTTCCGGATTCTTCTTATCTGACCCTGTTTGACCTGAAGCTGTATAAAGAGGGATTCGTTCTGATGTTTCCTTCTTCTGAAAAACCGGATGAGCTTCCGCCGTTTGCTCCGGTAGAAAAGCTGTTTCATGTACAGTTTGCGTCAAGACAGTGGAGCCGGAAACTTGGGATTCATACGGTCGGCGATCTGAATGATCTGGTTTCCTGCGGAAAAATGACAGATCTTGTGCTGATGCAGGAAGCACTCCAGGAAAAGATGATCGCGGATATCGCAGAAGAGATCGAGAGCCGCAAGTCTGTCAAGATCGTCTTTATTGCCGGTCCGTCCTCTTCCAGCAAGACCACCTTCAGCCACAGATTATCTATTCAGCTGTCCTGCTATGGGCTCATACCGCATCCGATCGCGATGGACAATTATTTCAGGAACCGGGTAGAGTCTCCGAAGAATCCGGACGGCACTTATAACTTTGAATGTCTGGAAGCGCTGGATGTTGAGCAGTTCAACAAAGACATGACGGACCTTTTGTCAGGAAAAGTGGTTCAGATGCCTTCCTACAACTTCATCACCGGAGAGAGAGAATACAAAGGGAAAACCCTGCAGATCTCGGACCGGGATGTGCTGGTTGTGGAAGGAATCCATGGACTGAATGAGGCCTTCTCCTACAGCATTCCGCATGAAAATAAGTACAAGATCTATATATCCGCTCTTACTCAGCTCAGTATTGACGAGCATAACCGCGTTCCTACGACAGATGGAAGACTTCTGCGCAGAATTGTCCGTGATCAGAGAACCCGCGGATATGATGCGAAGAATACAATTGCGATCTGGAGAAGTGTCCGCAGGGGTGAGGAACAGTATATCTTCCCATTCCAGGAAAGCGCTGATGTAATGTTTAACTCGGCCCTGTTTTATGAGCTGGCAGTGCTTAAGACGTATGCCGAGCCGCTTCTTCACGCAGTTCCCAAGGACAGCAAGGAGTGGGTGGAGGCCAAGCGTCTTCTGAAATTCCTGGATTACTTCCTGCCGATTCCCGCTGATGAGATTCCGAAGAATTCCCTGATCCGGGAATTTATCGGAGGGGGCTGCTTCGATGTATGATTATCTCAGTGGGGGAGACTCCCGCATTTGCTTTCCCTTCTGCCTTATGATAAAGTAGGCGCGTAAGCGGGACAGACGGCCGCTGCCGGACAGACGAAAGGGTCCGGGAGAGGAAAGTCCGGGCTTCACAGGGCAGGATGCCGGATAACGTCCGGCGGAGGTGACTCCAGGGATAGTGCAACAGAAATGAACCGCCTTGCCGGTTTGGCGCTTGCTGGCGCACGGACCGCAGGGTAAGGGTGGAAGGGCAGTGTAAGAGACTACCGCCCGCCCGGTGACGGGCGGGGCATATGTAAACCCCATCTGAAGCAAGACCGCAAGACGAGGCAATGGCGGCCCGTCAGCCTCAGGTAGGTCGCTTGAGCTGTCTGGCAACAGACAGCCTGGATAGATGGCCGTCCACGACATAACCCGGCTTATCGTCCCCCTTACATCAGAAATCATCCGCACTCTTACTGTGTTTGTACGCAGGAGGAGTGCGGTTTCTGTTTCTGATACGCGCGGCCTGAAAAATTTCATTTTTTCTTCACAATTACTTATATGGAATGCTCAAGAATGTCCGGCGGCGGAATGGTATCATGCACTTAGAAAAAAGGATTCTGCCATACCGGGCCCGTATGAGCCGGCCCGGGGATGAACGAATGAATGAAAAGAGGGCGCTGGTATGAAAAGATGGGAAAAAGGATTGGGCTTACTGACCTCCTTCATGTTGATGTTTTCGATGACCGCCGGTACGGTTCGCGCGGCTGTCTATGATTCGACATGGGCGATGGGAGAGGCGGCTGTCTTAACAGACGATCCCGCGCAGATGTCTTATCTGTATCCGGGAGATTCTATCGCGAATACGCAGCTCTTTCTGGGGGATGAGCCGCTGGAGCCGGGGATCCTTGACGATGGGATGACGCCGGGATGGACGAACCGCAGCGGCAAGGTCTACCAGATCACGGTCCAAAGCGATGCGATCCAGATTCCGGCTGTTGATCCGGAGACCGGCGAACCGATTCTGGATGAGAACGGGGAACAGGTTTTTGAAGATTCCACGGAAGCGAATGTCTCATACCGGCTTGATACCATCGGCGGCGTAGTTGCTGTTGCTGACGGAACCATGGAAGCGGGATCGCCTTCGGACCTGTATTATTCCCTTCCGGATGACGCTGTTTTTTCCTATACGGATGCAGACGGGAACCCGGCTCAGATCTGGTCGTCCCAGATGACGGTTCAGGCATATCGCCTGGGAACTTTGGTGACGTTGAACGCGGCGGATAAAGCTGCAGAAGGGAAGCAGTTCCAGAAGTGGTCGGTCAACAAGATGGAAGGGGACTCCCTGACCCCGATTTCGGAAGACATGCTTTCCGCTGATCCGAATCTGGTTCCGGGCCTTACTCCTGACATGCTTACCCAGCCGCAGATGTCCTACACGGCAGCCGGAACGGAAGCGCTCATTCTTTTCCTGCCGGTTTACACTGCGGCAGCGGAAGCAGCACCAGCAACAGACGCAGAACCGAATGACGCCCAGCAGGCCGGCACCCCTCAGTATGATCCCGCGACGGGACTTGAGATTGATCCTGCGACAGGGCTTTTGATAGATCCGAATACAGGGGATTTGCTGGATCCTGCAACACTTCAGCCTGTCGTGCCGGGATCTGGCAGCACTCCTGCCGCGCCGGGAACAGACAGTGCGCCGGCAGCGGAGCAGACGACTCCTTCCGATACACAGGAGATGGTTGGTGTTGCAGACGCATCACCGGCGGGCTCCATTCTGGGGAATGCCAACGAAGATGAGATAAAGATTCTGAATACGGATACGAATTATACGGATCAGCCTCAGGAAGGACAGAACCAGGCAGAGCCTGCACTGAACACAGTTGAGGAGAAGACCTATTCCCTGGCCCTGACCTATGCAACCTCCGATCCGGCGGAAGTCTATGCGCTGGCAGAAGGAACTGCGATTACGGTTACGGCGAATGACCGGCAGGAGGAGGGACTTGAATTCGACAGATGGAGCACAACGGATCTGACGCTGACCGAAGAACAGCTTACACAGCCCTCGATTCAGTTCCCGATGCCGGCGGCAAACGCTTCTCTGACGGCGGAATATAAAGAGAAAGAAGTGCCGCAGCCGGTGTATTATACCCTGACCTTGGAGAATGCTGCTTCTGAGGTGGATGGAAACGCGCTGACAGCCGGAATGGAATTCGATGTCACGGCTTCTGATAAAGAAGCGGAGAATCAGATATTCACCGGATGGAGCGCAGAAGGCATAGAGCTCAGTGAGGAGCAGAAAACACAGCAGACCGTTCATATCGTGATGCCGGAGGCGAACGTAACCCTGAAGGCACAGTACGCCGAGAAGGTTGTTACAGAAACCCTCACTGCGGTCAATGCGACCATCAATAACGTGGAGTCTGCCGATAACGGGGACGGATCGGTGAGCGCGGAGGTGGAAGACGGATCGACGGTAACCGTTACCGCGAATGCGGCTCCGGAAGGAATGAAGTTCGAACAGTGGAATGTGACGTCGCAAGGAGAGGTCCAGACATCCAGTGTCACAGAGCCGACCCTCGAAGTTACGCTCAGTGCGGCGGATGCAACAGTAGAGCCGGTATTTACCGCTCAGGAGGTGAAAGAACCGGCTATAACGGTCACGGTTACTCCGGAAGGCAGCGGCACGGTTGTACAGTCCGGCAAGGAAGATACAGGGAAGGCTGTCAAGTACAAATATACCCTTACCCCCGCTGCCGGATATCAGGCAGACAGCTTTACCGTGAAGGTTGGGGAAGCGGATCCGCAGGCGAGTGCAGACAAGCAGACGATAGAGTTTACCGCTGAGAAAAAAGAGACAGCAGTCCCGGTTGCGATTGCCGCTCAGCTGAGCCCGGTCACTTACAGCCTTACCGTGAATGCGGGAACAGCAGGCAAGACCACACTGACAGAGGGAGAAAAGACGCAGATAACTGCCGATGCGCCTCAGGCCGGATACCGTTTCGCAAACTGGACGCTTGACAGCGGAGACGGATCGGGAACCATCGAGACAGCGACAGCGTCTCCGACCAACTTCACAATGGCGGCAACGAATGCAACGGTTACCGCGAATTATGAAAAGATTCCCTTCACCCTGACCGTGACCAGCGGATCCGGCACCGGCACGCATTACATCAATGATACGGTTGTGATTACAGCGGATCCTCCGCAGGAAGGGTATCGGTTCCGCAGCTGGACCGTGACAAGCGGATCCGGAACAATTGCATCGACCTCCATGGCTCAGACAACCTTTACGATGGCGGCATCGGATGCAGCCGTGACTGCGAACTACGAGCTGATTCCCTACACGCTGACCGTGAAGAACGGATCCGGATCAGGGTCCTTCACCATGGGGACATCTACCGCAATCACGCCGCATTTCCCGGCTTCCGGCAAAGAGTTCGATCAGTGGGAGAAGACCAGCGGAAAGATCGGCATTGACAGTGTCCATAATTATTACGCAACCGTTACCATGCGTGCGAATGACGCAACCGTGACAGCCCGCTATAAGGATGGACCGAACCCGAATAACAATACCATTACCGGTCTGGAGAACGGAGCGGAGTATCTGAAGGGAACCACATTGACCTTTACCGCTGTCGGCGCCGGCATGAACAATCAGGATCCGAATCCCGGAGACTACAGATACAGGCCGGCAAGCTACCAGATCGGCAGTGTGGGAGGCTCATGGACCGCATCGCCGTACACGACCTCCATGGCGATCAACGCAGTCGGCGACTATACCCTGACCGTTACCTACGCAAAGGATGTGTTCGATGGCGATAAATGGAAGGCCGACGGAACGACTGTGACGAAGTCTATTACCTTCCATGTGGTGAATGCCCTGTCAGTCAAGACAGGAGATAACAGCCCGCTGATTCCGCTGATCATCGCAGGCTGCGCGGCTCTGGCAGTGATCATTCTTCTGGTGATCATCCTGGCAAAGCGCAGAAAGAAATAAGGGGAGTATCAGAGATAGAAGCAGACAAAGAATCAGACCAGATCAATACAATCCTCTGAATTCGACCCCGCAGAACGCGGAAAGCGTCAGGAGCCGGTGACAGAGATTGGGATAGAGAATGAGAAGACCTTCCGGACAGGGAAACATCCGGGAGGTCTTTCTTTTCGGGTATTATTTTTCGCGTTTCTCGATTAGAGACAAAACCTGTTCAGAATCTCCGCAACTCCCGCATGGTTATTGTCATGTTCGGTGACATAATCCGCCTTTGCCTTCAGTGCATCATCGGCATTCTTCATGGCGCAGCCGATTCCGGCAGCGAGGATCATGGAGAGGTCATTTTCGGCGTCACCCGCACTTACGGTGTGGTCAATGGGGATGCCTGCCTGCTCAGCGATGAAACGAAGAGAAGTCCCCTTGTTCACGCCGGGAAGGACGATCTCCAAAAGGTACGGATTGGATTGGAAGCAGTCAAGCCGCCCGCGCATCTTCTCCTGAAAGAAAGCCCTGAATTGTGTAATCTTTTCAGGATGGAAAAAGTCCAGACACAACAGCTTCGGGGGCGGATCTATCTTTGCGTCCCGGATATTGCTGCAGAATTCTACCGGAAGCTGCTGGAGAGCGAGATAGCGCTGCAGGGATTCGCAGTCTTGTTCCGCGACAACCGAGGTATCGGTGTAGGTCTGGATAAAGATGGGATATTCCCTTGCCAGGTCAAAGGCTTCGATCATCAGTTCCCTTGGAACCGGCCGCCTCAGAAGTTCTTTCTCGCGGTAAGTGTCATATACAATTGCTCCGTTGCTGCTGCTGACAAGAAGATTCTCTTTCCCGTACAGCCCAAGCCTTTTCAGCAGATTGCATGCGCCTGAAAGCGCGCGGCCGGTCGAGATGACAAATATATTTCCGCGCGCGAGAAATTCCTCCAGCGCTACGCGGTTCTCTTCACTGAGTGATTTGTCGGTATTCACCAGCGTTTCATCAATGTCAGAAAAAAACAGAATCTTACCGGTAAGCTTTTTTGGTGTCATATTTCCTGTCACTCCTTGAATCCTGATACAGGTGCGATATGCCTCAGTATAGGAAAGCTTTTGTCTTCTTGTCAATCAATACCCTGCTGGATTATACTGTCTAAGGTGATTCTTACTGCCGGGAAGGACTGAAAAACATGACACAGAAGCTGTATTATGAAGATGTCTATCTGAAAGAATTTGACGCGGTTGTGACAGGCTGTGAGGAGAAAAATGGCCGATTTTTTGCTGTGCTGAACCGGTCTGCCTTCTATCCCGAAGGCGGCGGGCAAAGCGGAGACCGGGGCATCCTAGTAAGACAGGATCAAATCCGCGTGGAGGTTCTTGATACCCATGAGAAGGGAGAGGAGATTGTGCTGACCTGCTCCGGCCCGGTTTCTGCCGGAGAGAAAGTACATGGGATTCTTGACTGGGAGTTCCGGTTTGACCGGATGCAGAATCACTCCGGCGAGCATATCGTGAGCGGATTGATCCATGAGCGCTATGGCTGCAACAATGTCGGATTTCACATGAGTTTGGACCGCATGACAATCGATCTGGATGGTGAGATTCCCGAGGAGGGCCTTCGTGAGATTGAGAGACGGGCGAATGAGATTGTCTGGGCAAATGTTCCGATCCGGACGGATACCTACACGCAGGAGGAGGCCGCTAAGATTGCGTACCGCAGTAAAAAAGACCTGGAGGGCAGTATCCGGGTGGTTTCGATTCCGGGAGCGGATGTCTGTGCCTGCTGCGGAACTCATGTTGCGCAAACCGGTGAGATCGGATTGATCAAGCTTCTGTCCCATGAGCGATTCAAAGGCGGCGTGCGGATGGAAATGATGTGCGGCAGGTGGGCCTATCAGTACATTGATCGGATCTGCCGGCAGAATCATGAGGTTTCTGTCCATCTGAGCAGTCCGATGGAGGAGACAGGAGGGGCTGCGAAACGGCTTGTGGAAGAGAACCGTCAGCTGAAAGGACGCCTGATTGAACAGCTCTATCAACGGATTGATCAGAAAGCGGAGGAACTTGCAGGTGCGGGAGATATTCTGCTTTTTGTACCGGGCGGAGATTCCGTGGTCGCACAGAAACTGACTGCAAAGGTAATGGAAACGTGCGGGGGAGCAGTATTTTCCTTCGCGGGTTCCGATCAGGATGGTTATAAATATGCGGCGGGCCTTTTGAATGGAGACCTGAAAGCCCTGATCAGGGAAATGAATGCAGCCTTGAACGGACGTGGTGGCGGGAAGCCCTTCTTCCAGCAGGGCAGTGTCACTGCGTCCGGAGAGCAGATCGAAGCGTTCCTCAGGGAGCGATATCCATTTCTGAAGGCTGGCGTTCTGTGATGCTCCATCCTCTCAGCGGGGGAGACTCCCGCCTGTACAGGCGGCAAAAACATCGTTGGCGTTCTTGAACCGGAACCGGAAACTTACGTGATGCGGGAATAGGATATAAGAGCCTTGTGAAATACAGATAATTCTTGACGTAGGAGACGGGAAGGAAATAAAATAAACTGTTAGCATTCACTTCAGATGGTCAGGAGTATAACTGAGAGAATGTCTGAAAGGGGTTTTGAAAAGAGGTAAAAGAAATGGGAAAGTATTTTGGAACAGACGGTTTTCGCGGTAAGGCAAATGAAACACTGACTGCTGAGAAAGCATTCAAGGTGGGACGGTTCCTGGGCTGGTATTATGGACAGGACCATGATGATCACAGGGCAAGAATTATAATCGGAAAGGATACCAGACGTTCGAGCTATATGCTGGAGGACGCGCTTTGCGCCGGACTTACCAGCTCGGGTGCGGATGCTTATCTGCTGCATGTAACGACAACACCGTCGGTTTCGTACTGCTGCAGAACGGATGGCTTCGACTGCGGAATTATGATCTCTGCCAGCCACAATCCTTATTATGACAACGGCATAAAGATCATGAGGGCAAATGGCCAGAAGATCGAGGCTGAGATCGAGGAGAAGGTGGAGGCTTATATCGACGGCGAGATCCCTGAGCTTCCGTATGCGAAAGAGGAAGCAATCGGAAGAACGATTGACTACTCTGCCGGCCGAAATCGCTATATCGGATATCTGATGACGATCCCCTCAAAGGCGTTCAATGGATACCGCGTCGGACTGGATTGTGCGAATGGTGCGTCCAGCATGATTGCAAAGTCCGTATTTGAAGCACTTGGCGCGAAGACGACTGTCATCAACAACCAGCCGGATGGCATCAATATCAACGACAACTGCGGTTCGACACATATTGAAAAACTGCAGGAGCTGGTCAGGACGAAAGGACTGGATGTCGGATTTGCCTATGACGGTGATGCGGACAGATGCCTCGCCGTAGACGCGGACGGAAAGGTTGTGAATGGCGACCAGATCATGTATCTGTGCGGAAAGCATATGCGTGAGAACGGACAGCTGGATCACGATATGATCGTTACGACTGTCATGACGAATCTTGGATTCTATAAGACATGTGACGCAAACGGGCTGAAGTATCAGCAGACAGCAGTCGGAGATAAGTATGTAGCAGAGAATATGATGGCGAATGGCTACGTCCTTGGAGGAGAGCAGAGCGGTCATATTATCTTCGGAAAGTACGCAACAACCGGTGACGGCATACTGACATCGCTCATGGTCATGCAGACCATGCTGGAGAAGAAGATGCCGCTGGCGATGATGGCGGATGAGATGAGGATCTATCCGCAGGTTCTCAAGAACATCAAGGTGCACAGCAAAGAGAAGACTCTGGCAAATGAAAAAGTGAAAGCTGCTGTCAAAGCGGCCAAAGAGGGCTTGGGAAATGCGGGCAGAATTCTGGTCAGAGAGAGCGGAACCGAACCCAAGATTCGTGTCATGGTCGAGGCTGATACAACACAGGAATGCGAGAAGTGGGTGGATTCCGTTATTGACGTGATCCGCGCAGAGGGACTTGCACTGTCATAACGAAAGGAGTGTTGCTCTTTATGAAGGGAATTATACTTGCAGGCGGCAGCGGAACAAGGCTGTACCCGCTTACCATGGTTACTTCGAAACAGCTGCTGCCGATCTACGACAAGCCAATGATCTACTATCCGATGTCCGTGCTGATGACAGCCGGAATCCGTGATATTCTGATCATCTCAACGCCGTCTGACACACCAAGGTTTGAAGAACTTCTCGGCGACGGAAGCCAGTTCGGCGTACGGCTCACCTATAAGGTTCAGCCCAGTCCTGACGGACTGGCTCAGGCCTTTATCCTTGGCGCGGACTTTATCGGAGATGATACTGCCTGTATGATTCTGGGCGATAACATTTTCTTCGGACACGGGATGAAACGTCGTCTGAAGCTGGCGGTTCATCACGCAGAACATGGAGAAGGGGCTACCGTGTTCGGCTATTACGTCGATGACCCGGAGCGTTTCGGCATCGTTTCCTTTAATGAGGATGGGAAGGCGGAAAGCATTGAGGAAAAGCCGCAGCACCCGAAGAGCAATTACTGTGTGACAGGGCTGTACTTCTATGACAACCGTGTGGTCGAGTACGCGAAGAATCTGAAACCGAGTGCCCGGGGTGAGCTGGAGATCACGGACCTGAACAGAATCTACCTGGAAAAGGGCGAGTTGAATGTGGAAGTGCTGGGACAGGGCTTCACGTGGCTGGATACCGGAACGCATGAGTCTTTGGTGGATGCGACGAATTTTGTGAAAACCATTGAACAGCATGAGCACAGGAAGATTGCCTGCCTGGAAGAGATTGCGTATCACAATAAGTGGATCACGCGGGAAGAGGTTCTGAAGGTATACGAAGTATTGAAGAAGAATCAGTACGGGCAGTATCTGAAGGATGTACTGGACGGAAAGTTTATTGACGTAACCCAGTAAGCCAGCTTACAAATCTTCGTTGTGGAAGGAGGAAGACCGAATGACCATCATTGTAACGGGGGGAGCCGGATTTATCGGCAGTAACTTTATATTCCATATGCTGGAGAAATATCCGGATTACAGAATCGTCTGTCTGGATTGCCTTACCTATGCCGGAAATATGAGCACACTTGCTCCGGTTATGGACAATCCGAACTTCCGGTTTGTGAAGGAGTCTATTACAGACAGGGAAGCTGTCTATCGCCTTTTTGAAGAGGAACATCCGGACATCGTTGTGAACTTCGCGGCGGAGAGCCACGTGGACCGTTCTATTGTGAATCCGGATATCTTTCTGGAGACCAACATCCGTGGAACAACGATTCTCATGGATGCCTGCAGAAAGTATGGGATCACAAGGTATCATCAGGTTTCTACGGATGAGGTATACGGAGATCTTCCGCTGGACCGCCCGGACCTGTTCTTTACCGAGACGACACCGATTCATACCTCGAGCCCCTATTCGAGCTCGAAGGCATCCGCTGACCTGTTCGTGCTGGCCTATCACCGCACCTATGGACTTCCGGTTTCCATCTCCCGCTGCAGCAACAACTACGGACCGTATCATTTCCCGGAGAAGCTGATTCCGCTGATGATCATCAATGCGCTGCATGACAAGAGCCTTCCGGTCTACGGAGAAGGACTGAATGTGCGCGACTGGCTGTACGTGGAGGATCACTGCCGGGCAATTGACCTGATCATACACAAAGGACGTGTTGGGGAGGTCTACAATGTCGGCGGCCACAATGAGATGAAGAACATCGATATTGTGACCATGATCTGCGACGCGCTTGGAAAGCCGCATTCACTGATCACCCATGTGGAAGACCGCAAGGGACATGATATGCGTTATGCCATTGACCCGACAAAGATTCACACAGAACTCGGATGGCTTCCGGAGACAAAGTTTGAGGACGGCATCAGGAAGACGATCCAGTGGTATCTGGATCATGAAGACTGGTGGCAGCCGATCATTTCCGGGGAATATCAGAATTATTATGAGAAAATGTACGGAGACAGAAAGACGGTATGAGGATGAAAGTACTTGTGACCGGCGTAGGCGGACAGCTTGGCCATGATGTGATGAATGAACTTTATGCGCGGGGCTGTGAAGGGATCGGAACCGATCTTGCTCCGGCGTACGCAGGAATTCAGGATGGATCTCCTGTCACACAGATGCCCTATCTGCAGCTTGATATCACAGACCGTACGGCTGTTGAGAAAGCGATTGCGCAGATCTCTCCGGATGCGGTCGTTCACTGTGCGGCCTGGACTGCCGTAGATCTGGCTGAGGATGCCGACAAGAAAGATCTGGTGAGAGCCGTCAATGTGGACGGCACAAAGAATATCGCAGATGCGGCAGCAAAGTGCGGAGCGAAGATTGTCTATCTGTCCACGGACTATGTCTTTGAGGGAACGGGGACAAGGCCCTGGAAACCAGACGATACCGAATTCTGTCCGCTGAATGTATACGGTCAGAGCAAGCTGGACGGTGAGATGGCTGTGAAGGCGGCGACGGACAGGTTCTTTATCGTCCGGATTGCGTGGGTGTTCGGCAGAAACGGGAAAAACTTTATCCGGACCATGCTGAGTGTCGGGAAGAATCATGATGCGCTCAAGGTTGTGAAGGATCAGATCGGTACGCCGACCTACACACTGGATCTTTCATCGCTTTTGGTCGATATGATTGAGACGGACAAGTTCGGCTATTACCATGCAACAAATGCTGAGCTTCCGGAAAGCGGGAGCGGATATACCGGAGAAGGAACAAAAACAGGGTATATCAGCTGGTATGATTTCGCAAAAGAGATCTTCCGGCAGGCTGTGCTTCTGGGGCACAGTGAGTATGATGAGGATCACCTGAAGCTGACTCCTGTCACAACACAAGAGTACGGGGAATCGAAGGCGAAACGTCCGTTCAACAGCAGGCTGGATAAGAGCAAGCTGACAAAGAGCGGATTTCAGACGCTGCCCGACTGGCAGGATGCGCTGAGCAGGTTCCTGAAAGAGATCGACTTTGATTTCTGACGGGAAGCATCAAAGAAATCGGAAGACCTGAACAAAGCCGGGGCAGCGGTTTGGACTGCCCCTCACATCATAACAGCAAGAAGAGAGGTTGTCTGAGATGGGACAGATTACAGTTACAAAGGCATCCATTGAAGGGCTCTATGTCATCGAACCGGCTGTACACGGGGACAGCCGCGGGTACTTTATGGAAACCTACAATCAGAATGATATGCGTGAAGCGGGACTGGATATGGTATTTGTCCAGGACAACCAGTCCGCTTCCACAAAGGGCGTTCTCAGGGGATTGCATTTTCAGAAGCAGTATCCGCAGGGGAAGCTGGTCAGGGTGATCCGCGGCAAGGTATTTGATGTTGCGGTGGACCTGCGTTCCGGGAGCAGTACCTTTGGCAAATGGCATGGCGAAGTATTGTCCGAGGAAAACCATAAGCAGTTCTATATTCCGGAGGGATTTGCCCACGGATTTCTTGTTTTATCCGATTATGCCGAATTCTGCTACAAGTGTACGGACTTCTATCATCCGGGTGATGAAGGCGGGCTTGCGTGGAATGATCCGTCCATCGGGATAGAGTGGCCGGAACTGATCGGTACCTATCAGGGAAATGCCGGGATCGGAGATTACCATCTGGCGGACGGAACCCCCCTGAATCTTTCCGAGAAGGACACAAAGTGGGATGTGCTTTCCAAAACGTTCCATTTTTAAGGGTAAGTGCTCAGCACCTTCCACAGGCCGGAATGCAAAGGATTCTGTGCTGCGGGGTGCTGAATTTGTTTCCATTCATTCATAAAAAAACGATAAAAGGAAAAGGCAGCATGCAGCAGGCAAAGTATAAAGAACAGATTGATCAATGGGTAGACGCGCATACCGGACAGATGCTGGAAGATCTGAAGGCACTTGTCCGGATTCCTTCTGTCAGGGGAGTGCCAGCGGAAGGGATGCCTTACGGGGAAATGCCCGCGAAGGCAGTCGGCGCGATGCAAAAGCTGATGGAAGGGTACGGATTTGAGACCGCCAATTATGAGAATCACTGCGTTACCGCTGATCTGGAGGCCGGGCAGGGGAAGGCGCTGGATATTCTTGCGCATCTGGACGTGGTGCCGGTGTCTGACAACTGGACCAAAACGACACCCTTCGAGCCATATATAGAGGGCGACAGGATCTACGGACGCGGAACCAGTGACGACAAAGGCCCCGCGATCGCGGCGTTATACGCCATGCGGTGCGTGAAGGAACTGAACCTGCCTCTGGAAAAGGGCATCCGGCTGATCTGCGGTTCGGATGAGGAGAGCGGCTCCGCGGATCTCGAATATTATTACAGCCAGGAGCAGGAAGCTCTGTATACATTTTCTCCGGACGCGGATTATCCGCTGATCAATATTGAGAAGGGGCGGCTCCAGAAATCCTTTTTTGCGAAAGGACAGGGCGGATCCGATGCAGCGCGCCGCGCAGACGGAATGTTTGTCAGAAGCATACATGCGGGGGACACCGTGAACATAGTCCCGGGAGATGGAGAACTGGTCCTTTCAGGCGCTTCAGAATCTGTGATTCAAAGAGCAGCAGAGGAAACGCTCAAAAAAGAAGGCCTCGCCCAGGCGCTGGAAGCAGCAGACGGCGGCATATCCTGGTCTCAGAGGGGCGAAGAATCTGTCATCCGGTTTGCGGGGAAATCTGCTCATGCGGCACACCCTTCGGATGGGATCAACGCTGTGACGATGATTCTGGAGTTTTTGAAGCATCTTGAGCTGGCACAGACTGATGGACATCAGAAACTGATGGAGCTGGCGAAGCTGTGGCCGCATGGGGAGTATCAGGGAGAAAGCCTTGACGTATCCTTCCGGGATGAAGAGAGCGGAGCGCTGACAATCTCTCTGGATATCCTGAACTATGAAGGATCCGCGGACGGCTCCTTCCGGATCGAGGGAAGCTTTGACTGCAGGGCGCCCCTGTGCTGTACGGATGAAACGCTTACCCGGACCGTGCATAAGAAACTGGCGGAAGCCGGATTCGAGATGGAAGAAGGCGGTATGACGCCGGGACATTATGTCAGTGCGGATTCGGAACTGGTGCGGAAGCTCCTGGAATCCTATGAACTCTACTTCGGAAAAAAGGGAACGCCGGTCGCAATCGGGGGCGGGACCTATGTGCATGAGCTGGAAAGAGGCGTTGCGTTCGGGTGCGCGGTTCCGGAGGTGGACAACCGGATGCATGGGGACGATGAGTTCATGGAGATTCCGATGCTGGTCAGAAGCACGAAAATATTCGCAGACGCGATCATGCGGCTGTGCGGTGCGTGACGGGAATGATCAATGATCCGGAGTTCCGGATTCCGGATTGGAAGCGGACCGGAAGATCGGTGCGTTGATTTTTACTGCTACATTTGGTATGATGGCTCAGCGCGGTTACAGATGCGCGTGAACCATAACAGAATACAAAGTATAGGAATAAGGGGATGACAAGATGAGAAAGCTGAAGAATCTGATTGTACTTACAGCAGCTGCCGTATTGACTGCACTGACGCTGACAGCATGCGCGGGATCCGGGAACGGATCGAAGGAGATCGATGTGACGAAGACAGCAGATGATCTGAACAGCTCTGTGATTACCAGTGACACACTGACTGAGACGAAGAGTGAGATGCTGGGGAGCATCTACTTCTTTGAAGACGGTCAGGTGGAGAAGAGCAAGGTATATATGAGCGGCAATGCCACTGCGGATGAAATCGTCGTGGTTCAGTGCAAGGATGAAGACGCGGCCAAGAAAGCCGGTGAGCTTCTGAATACCAGAGTAAAGAATCAGAAGGATCTGTTCTCCACATACAATGCCGATGAAGCTGCGAAGCTGGACAAGGCGATCGTAAAGACAAGCGGCAAGTACGCAGTACTGTGTGTGTGCGATGACTATGACAAAGCCGAGAGCATCCTGAAGGATGCAGGTTTCTGACCGGCTTCATAATATTGAATTGGATCGGCATAGTTTGGTAGCGAGGATACTGGACTATGCCGTTTTCATCTCAGCCGCGTTCAGAGGAAGGTGCTTCGCACCGGACGCGTTCTCCGCTTCGCTCCGGTCGGCGCTAAACGCGTGCCACTGGCACGCAGCACCGCGGCAAGAACGCCGTTTTCGTTCTTGAACTCCGTGGAGAAGGGCAATTGTATGAAGGAAAAAGCAGCGAGAAACCGGACGATTGACTTCACGATCGAAGAGGGAAGAGAATATCTGGACCGTTGCATGCGAGCCGACGCTGTTTCAGGGACTGTGGCGTCCGTGGTGAATCAGTTCATCATCGGCGACTGCATGGAGGTCATGGATAAAATGCCGCGGCGGTTTGTTGATCTGCTGGTGGCTGATCCGCCCTATAACCTGGCAAAGGATTATCACGGCAATCAGTTTAACAAAAAGAGCCGGGAGGATTACAGAGCATATACCATTGCCTGGCTGGAAAAAGCAATCCCCCTGCTGAAAAAGACAGCTTCCATCTATGTGTGCTGTGACTGGAGGTCCAGCCTGGTCATCGGAGATGTTTTGTATCACTATTTCAAGGTGCGGAACAGAATCACCTGGCAGAGAGAGAAGGGCAGAGGCGCTCTGACAAACTGGAAAAACGGTATGGAGGATATCTGGTTCGCAACGGTGAGCAATGAATATACATTCAATCTGGAAGACGTGAAAATCCGGAAAAAGGTGATCGCGCCCTATAAAGTGGAGGGGAAGCCGAAGGACTGGGAGGAAACGGAAGGAGGCAATTTCAGGAATACCTGTCCGTCCAATTTCTGGGATGATATCTCCATTCCGTACTGGTCCATGCCTGAGAACACGGCACATCCTGCGCAGAAGCCCGAGAAGCTGATCGCGAAGCTGATCCTTGCGAGCAGCCGGGAAGGTGATATCGTGTTCGATCCATTTGCCGGTTCCGGAACGACAGCAGTGACCGCAAAAAAACTCAGAAGAAGATTCGTATGTGTGGAACAGAACAAACGGTACGGAGCCTGGGCGCAGAAACGGCTGGAAATGGCCGAAGCGGATCCTTCTATTCAGGGATATCAGAATGGGGTGTTCTGGGAGAGAAATACCTTGACAGAACAGAGAAAAGCCTTGAACAGGGCAAAAGAAAATTCTGCATGCGCCTGCGCAGAAAAAAAGCATCCATCCCGGTAAGCGGAATGGATGTTTTCATTTGATTTGATGCGTGTTTAGCTGGCGCTGACGGAATCATCCTCGCCGGAGTCAGAATCGCTGCTGTCTGCATCCTCTATGAGGCTGTTTTCCGTTTCGGAGACAGCCTGGGAAGCTGTGTTCGCAATGTCATCCGGATGGTTTGCGATCTCGGCGGAAAACTCCTCATCCGTGAGATAGTGTGTCTTCAGGTAATCCAGCATCATAGCCAGATAATCCGCATACAGATGGATACCGTCCGGAGAGGCATCAGAGATCAGACTGCCGGTGCCGTCGGAGAAGATCTCATTCAGGTTCAGATAGTAACTGTACCAAAGCTCATCGCAGGCTTCCAGGATATATCCGTTGATTGTACGGACATTGTCATTGTTGTCGTATTCAAATCCGGCGGCAATCTTGGACTCATCCACATAGATTACCGAACAGACATAGATAATTGCCTGAGGCTGAAGCTGATGGAACTCCTCCAGCACAGACTTAAACGTAGGCAGGAAGTCTTCCCAGGGATAATAACCAAGGTCATTCGCGCCGAGCATCAGATAGATCCGGTCATACTGGTGACCGCTGAGCCCCTGATACACAGAGATATTCCCCTCTGCGGTCTGAATGATCTGCTTGTCCATGTCGTTGATGGCCAGACCGATTCCGGTCAGGAAGGTACCCTGTGTGATACCGGAAGAATTCCGGAATCCTTCCATGCGGGAGTCTCCGATAAAGACCGCGTTGTTGAAGAAAGAATCATCAACCCCCTGATCCCGTGCCTTCAATACCTTCTGATCATCAATCGATTCGGAATTCTGCGTCTGAACGGGAAGAGCAGAAGGGACAGACACTGCCTGCGCATCGTCATCCTCTACGATACCTCCCGCAAGAGCGACAACAGAAGCATTCCCTCCGCTTGAAGGAGTGGATTCCCTGGTCGAATGGGCGACATCCGAGCCGGCGGAGTCCTGGAGCAGACCTTCCGTCTGGGCATTTCCCGCGGAATTCATGATCTCAACACTGGTTCCTACCCGGTGTGTAAACAGCCGGTAGATTACATTTCCCTCGAATACAACAAGAACCAGGCATACAAGCCCCAGCAGCCGGGCGATCAGGTATCTTCCCGCGTCTGCTCTGACAGGCCTGCGTCTTTTTCCGGAGCGGCTTTTTGCTGCCGCAGTGCGGGTCTTTGTGCCGCCGGACTCTCTGTTTTCAGTTAATTCATCCGGTTTATCGGAATGGGTCTTCTCCATGCAAGACAGTCTCCTTCACGTTGTTTCCGGCTGCAGAACATACTGGAAATAGCCCTTAGTCTGATGCGTCCGGCCGCAAAGTCACGGTTGAACACAGTACCTTATTATTATATAATAACCGAGTTGATTGTAAAGCAAATTTTAGGGTGAGCAAAGTATGGTATTCAGCAGTTTGCTGTTTCTGTTCCGGTTTCTCCCTCTCGTGCTGATTCTGTATTTCGCTGCGCCCAGACGCCTTCGCAACCTGGTGCTGCTTCTGGTCAGTCTGGTCTTTTACGCATGGGGCGAACCGGTATATGTTATTCTGATGATCGTGTCGATCCTGATCTCCTGGACAGGAGGTCTTATGGTCGACCGTTATTTGTGTCAGGGAAGAAGTAAGGCTGCAAAGATCAGCCTTGCCGTTTCCGTTGCGGCCGGCTTATCGCTTCTGGGCTTTTTCAAGTACGCGGACTTTGTTCTGCGCACGGTCAATCAGCTCGCGCACAGTGATATCCCGCTTCTTTCTCTTTCCCTCCCGATCGGAATCAGCTTTTATACCTTCCAGACGATTTCTTATATCATTGACGTTTACCGCGGAAGCGCAAGTGTACAGAAGAATATCATTTCCTACGGGGCTTATGTCACGATGTTCCCGCAGCTGATCGCGGGGCCGATTGTTCAGTATAAGACGATTGACCGGCAGCTGCGCAGCAGGAGAGAATCCGCGGACGAATTCGCGCTTGGCGTGATGCGTTTCATGTGCGGATTCGGGAAGAAGGTTCTGCTCGCCAACAACGCTGGCCTTCTGTGGGATCAGATCCGTGTGATGGATCCGGGAACCCTTCCGGTTCTGACTGCATGGATCGGTATTGCCGCATATACATTTCAGATTTATTTCGATTTTTCCGGCTATTCCGATATGGCGATCGGATTGGGACACATGTTTGGGTTCCGGTTCCTGGAAAACTTTGATCATCCGTATCAGTCGAAAAGCGCGACGGAGTTCTGGAGAAGGTGGCACATTTCCCTGGGAACCTGGTTCCGGGAGTATGTGTACATTCCTCTGGGCGGAAGCAGAAATGGCACGGCAGGGCTGATCCGCAGCACCATGGCGGTATGGCTTCTGACCGGAATCTGGCACGGGGCTGACTGGAACTTCATTGTCTGGGGACTGTACTACGGCGTGCTCCTGCTTCTGGAGAAGCTCGTTTACGGGAAGGCGCTGAAAAAGCTTCCCGGTGTTGTGCAGCACATCTACAGCATGTTTGTGGTGATGATCGGCTGGTTTATCTTCTCCTTCAACGAAATCTCAGGGGGGATGGGATATCTCGGCGCCATGTTCGGAGGCGGAAGAAAGCTTTTCGACAGCGGATCTATCTATCAGCTGTATTCGAACGCTGTGATGCTGGCTGTTTTGATTCTTGGCAGCACCACGCTTCCCGCAGCCCTTGCAGGAAAAGTGCTCAGCAGACTGGAAGACGCAAAGGTTATTCCGATCATTTTGCGGGGCGCCTTTGTCGTGACTGTGTTCCTCGCAGGAACTGCATATCTGGTCAGCGCGTCCTATAATCCGTTCCTGTACTTCAGGTTCTGAGAGGATGATTCAGGCAGGATGAAAAAATGAAAAAACATCAGTCCGTCTATCTGAATACCATATTTTTGCTTCTGATCTTCGGCTTTGCAGCCGCGAATATTCTCCGGCCGCAGAAAGAAAGGAGTGAGACGGAAAACCGTACGCTCGTCAAGAGGCCCGCTCTGACCTGGGATTCTCTGATATCGGGAGAATTTGCGAAGGAATATGAGAGCTATCTTTCCGATCAGTTTATCCTGAGAGATCAATGGATCACGCTCCGGACGGGGATTGAGAGAGCGTGCATGAAGCAGGAGCTGAATGATGTCTATTTTGCGTCCGACGACTATCTGATTGAGAAGCATACGGGCACCTTCACACAGGAAAATGCACAGGCGAACATCACAAGGCTGGGCGCATTTTTCCAAAATCTGGAAGCGTCCTATTCTCCGGAGCATCTTGGCTGCATCATAGTGCCGAACGCGGTGAAGGTTCTTTCGGAAAAGCTGCCTGCGTTTGCCGATCCCTATGATGAAAAGCTGTATCTTGACCAGCTTGCGGCAGCTTTGCCGGAAGGTGTGTGGATCGATGCGCTGGATGTGCTTGCGCGTTCTCATGAAGCGGACGGATCCAGACAGCTGTATTACCGGACCGATCACCACTGGACGACGGAAGCGGCATTTGAGGTGTGTGCGGCCTGGCTGAGAGAAAAGGGAATCGGAAATCTGGAGGCAGATCAGTTTCATGTGACGACGGTAACGGATTTCTTCGAGGGTACCATTGCGTCAAAGCTTGGGATCGCGCATCGCGCCGACTCCATACAAAGATGGGACCCGGTGATTCCGTATGATTATTATCTGGTCTATAATCAGAGTGACGAGATCCGCAATTCGATGTACCAGGAATCCTATCTTGATACAAAAGACAAATACGCATATTTCTACGGCGGAAACAATGGACTCATTGAGACGAAGATGCCGGACAGCCGGACCGGAAGGAAGCTTCTGATCATCAAGGATTCCTATGCACATTGCTTTGCTCCGTTTGCCTGCGGGCTGTTTGACGAGGTGGATCTGCTGGATCCAAGGTATTACAACGCCAGCATCAGGGAATTGATGGCATCGAAGTCCTACACAGATGTTCTTGTTCTGTTCAATGCGGCGGGCTTCGCGGAAGAGACGGCGATCGCAAGACTGTTGTCATAATAGAAAGAGAGGGCAGGGCCATGAGCTGTGCAGATAAGATATTCATTGACATGTGCAAGGACATTCTCGAGAACGGGACGAGCACCGCGGGACAGAAGGTCAGACCGCACTGGCCGGACGGCACGAGCGCATATACGATCAAACGTTTCGGCGTATGCAACCGGTATGATCTGAGGAAGGAATTTCCTGCCCTTACGCTCAGAAAGACTGCGCTGAAAAGTGCGATGGATGAGATCCTCTGGATCTGGCAGAAAAAGTCAAACAATATTCATGATCTCAAGCCTCACATCTGGGATGAATGGGCGGATGCGGACGGAAGCATCGGAAAGGCCTACGGATATCAGATGGGCGTAAAGCACCGCTACAAGGAAGGGATGTTTGATCAGGTAGACCGGGTGCTGTATGACCTGAAGAACAATCCGTACAGCCGCCGCATTATGACGAATCTATATGTGCATCAGGATCTTTCAGAAATGAACCTGTATCCCTGTGCGTACAGCATGACCTTCAATGTTACGAGAGAGAAGGTCAATCCTTCTGCTGACAGCCCGGCCGCGCTGGACAGAATGCCCGAAGCGGATGAGAATGGTGAGCGGCTTGTACTGAATGCGGTTCTGAATCAGAGATCCAATGACGTCCTGACCGCCAATAACTGGAATGTGGCACAGTACGCGATTCTTTTGATGATGATGGCGCAGGTGAGCGATATGGTGCCGGGAGAACTGGTTCACATGATCGCGGATGCGCATATCTATGACAGGCACATCCCGCTGATTCAGGAGCTGATTACAAGGCAGCCGCTGAAGGCACCGCGCGTATGGCTTGATCCGGATGTCACCGATTTCTATGCTTTTTCGACGGATCATCTGCACTATGAGAATTATGAGACGCACGAGCAGATCCGGAACATACCCGTTGCGATCTGAAGCGGAGGTTCTGAAACGCCTTGGGCAGTCTTGAATCTGCCCAGGACCATCCCTTGAGGAAGAAAGGAAAATACCATGCAGCTGATTGCCGCGGCAGATACCAGGTGGGGAATCGGGAAAGACGGGAAGCTTCTCGTATCGATTCCTGCCGATATGAAATTTTTCCAGACAACGACGATGCATCATACGGTCATCATGGGGAGAAAGACTTTGGAAAGCTTCCCGGGGCAGAAGCCTTTGAAGAACCGACGCAATATCGTCCTGACCAGCCAGAAGGATTATTCGGTGGAGGGTGCCGAAACAGTGAACAGCGTGGAAGAGGCACTTGACCTGGTCAAAGGAACGCATCCGGACGAGGTGTTCTGCATCGGCGGAGCGCAGATTTACCGGCTGCTTCTTCCGTACTGCGATAAGGCACTGATCACAAGAATTGATCATGTCTATGACGCAGATGCATTTATGCCTGATCTGGACATAGATCCGTCCTGGGAACTGATTCAGGAAAGTGAGGAGCAAGTCTTTTTTGATCTGACCTATCATTTCTGCACTTACCGAAGAATCTTGACATAGTGTCTGCCGTTCCTCTATGATGAGATGTGAATAGCCAGATACCGTTATAAACATAGGTTTATAGATGAGATGGGACGCAGAAATAGAATCCATCAGGAGAAGCAAAGGAGCCATTGTTGTGATCTATACAGTTACGTTCAGTCCAACTCTTGATTATGTTGTCAGTGTCGACCACTTCCGTACGGGTATCATCAATCGTACCACTTCAGAGCATGCGTACCCCGGCGGAAAGGGCGTGAATGTGTCCATCGCCCTGAAGAATTTCGGCTTTGAGAATACCGCGCTGGGATTCACAGCCGGGTTCACAGGAGCAGAAATTAAGCGTCTGCTTCACGGTATCGGTGTTCAGAATAACTTTATCGATGTGGAACAGGGGATGAGCCGTATCAACATGAAGATTGTGTCGGACACGGAGACTGCAATCAACGGACAGGGTCCTCAGATCACCAAGGAGGACATGGGCACTCTCTTTGCCCGGCTGCGCTGCCTGGTTGACGGAGACTATCTTGTCCTTGCGGGGCACATTCCGGATATCCTGCCGTCTTCCATGTATGAGCAGGTGCTTGAATTCTTAAATGGCAGAAACCTGAATGTGGTAGTGGACGCGGAGAAGGAGCTTCTGACCGGGACACTCAAGTATCATCCGTGGCTGATCAAGCCGAACAGGGATGAGCTGGGAGATATCTTCGGTGTGAAGATCGAGGACCGGAAGTCAGCGCTTCCCTATGCGCGGAAGCTTCAGGAGATGGGAGCCAGAAATGTTCTCGTCAGCATGGGCGGTGACGGAGCGGTGCTCCTTTCTGAGGATGGCACGGTATACAGCTCTGATGCGCTGAAGGGCGATGTCGTGAGTACCGTCGGGGCCGGAGATTCCATGGTGGCAGGATTCATCGCCGGATATCTTCATTCAGACGGAGACTTTGAGACCGCTTTCAAGCAGGGAATGTGTGCCGGCGCGGCAAGTTCCTTCAGCCTTGTCATCCCGGATGCCAGGCAGGTGGAGCGCATGATGCGGATGTCGCATTTTGAGATTGCAATCAGCAGGTGAAAAGTATGAATATAGGATTTCTTGCAGCGGGCAGCAGAAAGGATCTGATTGAGAACTTTTGTGTCGCCTATAAATATATCCTTGCGAAACATACGCTCTTCGCAACTGAGATGACCGGAAGAAGAATCGAACAGGCTACAAACCTGAAGGTTCACAAGTTTCTCTCCGGCAGTGTCGGGGGAGAGAAACAATTGATTGACATGATTCAGAGAAATATCATGGATCTTGTGATCTATTTTTACAATCCTCTGATGACCAGTCCGAATGAGCCGGATATCGTTGATATTACCAGAGAGTGTGACCGCTACAATATTCCGATCGCGACAAACATTGCGACTGCGGAAGCCGTGGTTCTCGGTCTGGAGCAGGGCGATCTGGACTGGCGCAACAGCATCAGCCGGGAGGATTGACATGAGAGTGATTGCGGGCAGCGCAAAGAGTCTTCCGCTTAAAACGCCCCGGCAAAACACAACCAGGCCTACCACGGACCGCATCAAGGAAACTCTGTTCAATATCATTGCGCCGTATATTCCGGACTGCCGCTTCCTGGATCTGTTTTCCGGATCGGGGGGCATCGGCATCGAAGCGCTCAGCAGAGGAGCAGCAGAGGCGGTTTTTGTTGAACAGGACAGAGCGGCGCTTTCCGTGATCCGGCAGAATCTTCGCTTTACGCACCTGGAGGAACGCGCGAGGGTCATTGGGTCTGACGTTCTGAAGGCGGTTTTATCCCTGAAGGATGAGAAACCCTTTGATATTATCTTCATGGATCCCCCCTATGACCATGCGCTGGAGCGCAGGGTTCTGGAAAGCCTTCAAAACAGCAGCTGTGTGAAGGAAGATACATGGATCATTGTGGAAGCCTCTGCGGAAACGGATTTTTCCTATCTGGAATCGCTGGGGTACCAGCTGATACGGGAGAAGACATACGGATCCAACCGGCATGTATTCGTTAAAAAGCGTGCCACTGGCACGCAGCACCGCGGCAAGAACGCCGTTGGCGTTCTTGAACTCGGCGGAGAGACACCGCTCCGTCAGAAAAGGAATCCTACATGTACAGAAGAGCAGTTTATCCGGGAAGCTTCGATCCCGTCACTGACGGACATATTGACATTATTACCAGAGCCGCCAAGGCAGTGGATGAATTGATTGTCGGCGTGCTGGTGAATCGCGCAAAAATTGCGTTGTTTTCTGTAGAAGAACGTGTTAAGATGTTACAGATTGTAACGAAAGATCTTCCGAATGTTAGGGTGGAATCATTCAGTGGACTTTCGGTGGATTTTGCGGCAAAACAGGGTGCCGGATTCATCGTCCGGGGCCTGAGAGCGATCACAGATTTTGATTATGAGCTTCAGATGGCACAGACCAACCGGATCATGGCGCCTGAGATCGATACGATCTTCCTGACGACGAATCTGGAGTACGCCTATCTGAACAGCACGACAGTGAAGGAAGTGGCTTCGTACGGGGGAGACATCACGAAGTTCGTTCCGGAGTATGTTGCAAAAGCTGTGATTGAGAAGTATCAGTAACTGGTTGATGTGCATTTATTTGGGGGAACAATAGTTAATTTGGGAGAGTGCGTGCGGGACGCCGGACGCATAGTAAGGAGATCATTATGGCCAGCAGGATTGAACAGATTATTGAAGAAATCGAGGAGTATATTGACGGCTGCAAGTTCCAGGCTCTTTCCTCAACAAAGATTGTGGTGAATAAGGAAGAACTGGAAGAGATGCTGCGGGAGCTTCGCATGAAGACCCCTGACGAGATTAAGCGTTACCAGAAGATTATCAGCAATAAAGATGCAATTCTCGCGGATGCCCAGCAGAAGGCGGATCAGATCATCGCGGATGCCCAGACCAAGGCAGACCGGATCGTCAGCGAGAGCGAAGTGATGCAGAAGGCACTCGAGCAGTCAAACCGATTGATCGAGCAGACCAACCAGCAGGCTCAGGAGATTGTCGACAATGCGACGAACGATTCCAATAATATTCGTATGAGCGCCATCGCCTATACCGACGAGATGCTTGACAATCTTGAGAAGATTATGGCACATACGCTTGATACTGCCGGAACCAGGTATTCGAATTTTATCAACTCTATTCAGAGCTGTTATGATATTGTAACGAAGAACCGCAGAGAACTCTCTCCGCAGGTAGCGCCGAGTGTCACCTATACCAGGAGCACGGATACAGAAGAGCGCGATTCCGAGGCAGAGGAGAAGAAGGAAGAAGAGAAGGAGTGATCCTCGCTCTTTCGGATAGCTGCGTATGGGATGAAAGCAATTTGATCCCTGCATGAGAATAAGAAAGTGATCCAGGGGCATCTGTAAGAGTGATACAGATGTCCTTGTTTATTATCTTTAGCATGACCCTGCCGGAAAGATCCGGACAGAGGATGCATCGATAAAATCCCGGTATGAGGACGAAGGATGGGAGAGCGAGTCAGACTTGACCGGTTTCTGGCAGAGGCCAGGATCGGAACAAGGGCAGAAGTGAAGAAGATGATCCGGGCCGGCAGGGTTCAAGTGACCACAGAGAGCTCAGAGAAGAATCATTCGAATGATTCGAAAGCACCTGACCAGGAGCATTCAGAGACGCTACGAATCAGCGAGCAGGCGCCAGGCAGCAGGAGTAACAGAATAACTGATACAAAAAGTGACAGAGTAACTGTCACAAAGAGTGACTGGAAGGTTGATTCGGATGTGGATAAAGTCTGGGTTGATCAAAGACTGGTGCAACGTTTTACGGTTCCTGTTCTGATGCTGAACAAACCCGCCGGTGTCGTCAGTGCGACACAAGATAACAGGGATCAGACGGTATTGGATCTGATTCATGAGCCATATGCAAAGGAACTCTTTCCTGCAGGCAGGCTTGACCGGGACACCGAGGGACTTCTCCTGCTGACATCCGACGGAAAGATGAGCCATGAGCTGCTGTCTCCGAAAAAGCATGTGGAGAAAACTTACTATGTTGTGATCGACGGCACACCGGACCCTGAGATGGTCGAAAGATTCCGGGAAGGACTGGAGATCGGTGAAAAGAAACCGACCCTGCCTGCGGGACTGGTGTTTCTGGACACAGATCAGGAAGCAAGCGGGGAAGCAATAACGGGAACGATAGAGAGTATATCTGCTGCGGATCTCAAGCGCTGCGGGAAAGAGGAGTGCTGCGCTATTGTTACGATTACAGAAGGGAAGTTCCATCAGATCAAGAGGATGTTCCGCGCTGTTGGCAGGCAGGTACACTTTCTCAAGCGAATTGCGGTGGGTAATCTTTGGCTTGATCCGACACTTGCGCCGGGCCAGTACAGACCGCTTACGGAGGAAGAACTGGACTTGTTGAAGAATTCCCCGCCGGGACAATCCTTGTCATGAGGCGATTGGTGTGGAGGGATAGGGAACAAAGCAAAGTTCCCCGCCGGCCGAGGTATGACCGGACCCGGCATGGCGTGGAAGAGGCAGGGGACAGAAGGAAGAATTCATGGCAAAAAGCATTCACCGACAACCAGACAGAGACCAATTCCTGCCGGTTACACGTCAGGATATGGAGGCGCGCGGAATTCAGCAGCCTGACTTTGTGTATGTGATCGGTGATGCCTATGTGGATCATCCTTCTTTCGGTCCGGCGATTCTGTCGCGTCTTCTGGAACGCTTCGGTTTTACTGTCTGCATCATTGCCCAGCCGGATTGGAGGGATTCCGAAAGCATCACCATATTCGGGGAGCCGAGACTTGGCTTCCTGGTGTCTGCCGGAAATATGGATTCCATGGTGAATCATTATTCGGTCTCCAGGAAACACAGGCAGACAGATGCTTACAGCCCCGGCGGCGTGATGGGGCGCAGGCCGGACCG
Source organism: uncultured Lachnospiraceae bacterium (assembly GCA_902799015.1). Classification (GTDB taxonomy): domain Bacteria; phylum Bacillota; class Clostridia; order Lachnospirales; family Lachnospiraceae; genus Porcincola. The sequence continues at coordinate 27,538 of CADBZI010000023.1, forward strand.
TGCATGCATGGTGTATTGCAATCTGATCCGTTCTGTCTATCGGAAAATACCGATTATCGCAGGCGGTATCGAGGCGTCTCTGCGCCGCATGGCGCACTATGATTACTGGAGTGATTCCCTTCGCCGATCCCTGCTTATGGACAGCGGAGCGGACCTGATCTCTTACGGGATGGGTGAGCATTCGATCGTAGAGATTGCACAGGCGCTGGATGCAGGCCTGCGTGTGGAGGATCTTACCTTTATAGCGGGAACCTGCTATAAGACAAAAGACATTTCAGGGCTGCGGGATGCTGTAATTCTTCCTGAGTGGGAAAAAATGAAGGCGGATCGTCTGTATTATGCGATGAGCTTTTACGAACAGTACCGAAACACGGATCCGTTCAATGCGAAGACGCTGGCAGAACCCTACGGAACCGTATATGTGGTGCAGAACCCTCCGGCAAAGCCGCTCTCACAGCAGGAAATGGACGATGTTTACGCGCTGCCTTATGCCAGGGCGTGGCATCCGGACTATAATGCAGCAGGCGGGATACCGGCATTTTCGGAGGTGAAGTTTTCCATTATCTCCAATCGCGGCTGTTTTGGCGCCTGTAATTTCTGTGCCTTAAACTTCCATCAGGGAAGGATCATTCAGGCAAGAAGTGATGAATCCATCCTTGACGAGGCGCGTCTTCTGACGCAGGAGCCGGACTTCAAGGGCTATATTCATGATGTGGGAGGCCCGACGGCGAACTTCCATCAGCCATCGTGCAGGAAACAGCTGAAGGTGGGAACCTGCAAGGACAGACAATGTCTGTTTCCGAAGCCGTGCCCGAACCTGGAAGTGGACCACAGGGCATACACTGCGCTGCTTAAGAAGCTTCGACAGCTTCCCGGTGTCAAGAAAGTGTTTGTCCGCTCCGGCGTCCGGTTCGATTATGTGATGCTGGATAAAGACGATGCATTTTTGGAAGAACTTGTGCGCTATCACATTTCAGGACAGCTGAAGGTGGCACCGGAGCATGTCTCAGCGTCTGTCCTTCGTATGCTCGGAAAACCGCCCCACAACGTTTACACAGCTTTCGCAGGGCGCTATAATCAGATGAATCAATCCTGCGGTATGGATCAGTATCTGGTTCCTTATCTGATCAGCTCTCATCCGGGATGCAGAATGAAGGATGCGGTGGAGCTTGCAGAGTACCTGCGGGACATTCATCACCAGCCGGAGCAGGTGCAGGATTTCTACCCGACACCGTCCACGTTGTCGACGGTGATGTATTACACCGGCGTGGATCCCAGGACTTTGGAGGGAGAAGACCCGAGCAGCATGAAGAAGGTCTACGTTCCCCGGGATCCTCATGAAAAAGCAATGCAGCGGGCGCTGATGCAGTTCAGAAATCCTAAGCTCCGTCCGCTTGTGGAGGAAGCTCTGATTCAGGCGGGCCGGGAGGATCTGATCGGGTATGGACCGAAGTGTCTGATCCGGCCGGCTGAGAAGCGGCAGACCGGCAGTCACAGTACCGGAAAAAGCCCTCGTAAGACAGGGGTGCAGACCGGCAGTCACAGTACCGGAAAAAGCCCTCGCAGGACAGGGGTGCAGACCGGCAGCAGACCAGCCGGAAAACGCTCTCATCAGTCAGGTGCGCGCTCGGAAACCGGGCGCAGGCACCATTCTTAGTCACGGTTGGTCCTGATCGGATCACAGCTATAAGAAAGCGCTCGGGAGTGATCGGATCACAGTAATAAGGCAGTGCACGGGAGTGATCGGATCACAGCTATAAGGCAGTGCTCAGGAGTAGCCGAAACAGAAGAATCAGAAGAAGTGGGAAGGGATAATTTCCCTGTGTTCATGGATTGTTTTGGAAGGATGAACAGAATTGGAAAAGAAAAAGAAGCATCCGGTAAAGGGCAGTTACGGCTATTATTCCTATGAAAAGAAGCGCAGGGTCGCGATCGTTGCGTTTCTGTTCGGCCTCTGCCTTCTGATCTTTTTTACCGGTTATGTCATGACCGGTACCAGGAAGAATCTGTTTACCTTGGTTGCGATCCTCGGAGTTCTTCCGGCAGCGAAGTGGGCGGTGCAGATGATTATGATCCTGCTGCAGAAGCCGATCGATCCGAAGGTTGTTGAGATTACGGAAGAATACGCGGGAGAACTTGCGCATGGGTATGAGCTGTGCGTGACCGCGTATGAGGGAAGGCTCTCTCTGGACGCTGTCGTTGTATGTGGAAATAACATTGCAGCCTATTCCAGTGCTGAAAAAGGAAAGTTTGAGTTCATGGAGACGCATGTGCGTAAGATTCTCCATGGAAATGGATTCGGCAATCCTACCTTCAAAATATTCCGGAAGCTGGAACAGTATCAGGAGAGAATCCGGCAGTTGGGGGATGACCCTGAGAAGTACAGGGAAGGGCTGCGGTATGCGCCGGATGAACAGCATGCAGGAGAAACCCGCGATGAAGCCGTGCTCCGGGTCATCAAGAGTATCTCGATATGAAAGAAGTACGGATTACACCTCTCGAGGCGGGACAGCGCCTGGACCGGATTCTGCAAAAGCTTCTGTCCCGGGCATCGGCTGGATTTCTCTATAAGATGCTGCGCAAAAAGAACATCACGCTGAATGGAAAAAAGGCGGATGGGAAAGAAGTACTTCAGCCAGGAGACGTCATACGGATCTATTTTGCGCAGGAGACACTGGATAAGTTTTCTGCTCCCCAGGAGGAATCTGACTGGCCTTACACCAGCCTGGACATTATCTATGAGGATGAGCAGATCCTGCTGGTGAACAAGAGTGCCGGGATGCTTTCTCAGAAAGCTGCCCCGTCTGACTGCTCTCTGAATGAATATGCCATCGGGTATCTGCTGAAAACCGGTGCCATAAGCCGGGAGAGTCTGTCTGTTTTCCGACCGTCTGTATGCAACCGTCTTGACCGCAATACCTCCGGGATTGTGGCGGTCGGGAAGACCGTGGCGGCGCTGCAGGCACTTTCGGAAATGTTTCGGGAAAGAACGATTCATAAATATTATCAGGCTCTGGTGATCGGGCGGGTAACGGAAGAGAAGACCATAGACGGATACCTGGTAAAGGATGAAAAGTCGAATCTCGTCAGAATCCTGTCGGAGCGTGAATTAAAGAGGGAAAACGTGTCTGCATCGGGAACCTCCTTGAGAGAGAAAGCGCAGCCTGCACCCGGCAAGTCACCAAAGATGGATGGGGCATTCCGAAAGCAGGAAGATGCGCAGATGATTCAGACGCATTATGCTCCTGTGGGATACCGGGCGGATGGAGAGGAACAGAAGGATCTGACGCTGCTTGAGATTGCGCTGATTACGGGACGTTCTCATCAGATCCGGGCGCACCTGGCGTCCATCGGGCATCCTGTGGTGGGTGACCCAAAATATGGAAACCGAAACCGGAATCTGTATTTTTCCAGGGAATACGGTCTGCATCGTCAACTTCTGCATGCGGGAAGGATCGTATTTCCGAAGACGGACGGAGTGCTCAGCTATCTGAGCGGAAAAGAATATACGGCAAAGCGGCCTGAGTTGTTTGAGAAGATTCTGCGAAAAGAAGGGATCTTATGACGACAGATGCATGAGCGCGGGCACAAGCCTGCCGGCGACAGAATCGTTGCGCGCCGCCTGCTGAGGCGGGAGTCTGACCATTGAGATAGAACACCGAGGAATCTGTGCATGGCAACCTGGAATTCAAGAGGCCTCAGAGGCAGTACGCTGGAGGATCTCATCAACCGGACAAATGACCAGTATCGCGAGAAAAAGCTCGCACTGATCCAGAAGATTCCGACGCCGATCACACCGATCAATATCGACAAAGAATCCAGACATATTACGCTTGCGTTCTTTGATCAGAAATCTACGGTGGACTATATCGGATCCGTGCAGGGGGTGCCGGTCTGCTTCGACGCGAAGGAAACGAAGAGTGACACGTTCAGTCTCCAGAATGTTCACGCGCATCAGGTAGCGTTCATGCGGGAGTTCGAACAACAGATGGGACTCGCATTTCTGCTGATCTTTTATTCCTCGCGCGATGAGTTTTACTATATGCCGTTCTGCGATCTGGATCGTGCATGGCAGCGCGCCCAGGATGGGGGAAGGAAGTCCGTCCCCTTTGAGGAGATCGACACAACACTGAGAATCTGGCCGAACCGGCATGGCATCCTGCTTCCGTACCTTGATACGCTCCAGATTGATCTGGAACGCCACCCCTGGGCACAGGGTTGACACTTCAGGGCAGGTTCGATAAGATAACGAAAGTTTATCGCTTTACCACAATAAAGCGTAAAGAGTGATTACAAAGGAAGATCCAATGAATCAGAAGATACTGCACACGCCGGAGGGCGTACGGGATATCTATGGAGAGGAGTGTGAGCAGAGACAGGTTCTGCTGGGGAAGCTGCGCCATGTCCTTGCCTCCTACGGGTACCGGGAGATTGAGACGCCGACCTTCGAATTCTTTGATGTGTTCGGCAATAAGGTCGGGACCATCCCTTCCAGG
>CADBZI010000024.1 GCA_902799015.1 uncultured Lachnospiraceae bacterium
TTGCTACCGCCGCTCCATCCGTCAGCGCAGACGGAAAGAAGGATGTTGTCGTCATCTTCATTTGCAATCTCCACCCCGTTCAGGGTAATGACCGCATTCGTATTGGTCACGTGGAAGACATGTCCGCTCTTGCTGGTAAGGCTGCCGCCTGTCATCGTGAAATGACTGGTGCCGCTGGCTGCATCTCCTGACATCGACTGGTAGATCATAATGCTGTCCAGGAAAGTGGCATTGCCATTGCACTGTGTATTATTCGCTGTCAGATCGCAGTCTGTCAGTTCGATGGAGTTCAGTCCTTCGATGCATACCCCCTCCGAGAGATTGGAGGTGAGTGTCGCATTATCCACATGGATCTCAGCAGTGGAATAGATCGCCGGAGATCCCAGCCCGTTTGAGGTATAATTTCCGCCGTTCACATACACCGTGCCGCCGCCTCTGTCGGAACGAATCGCCGCGGAGGACTGTCCGCTGGTTGTGACATCCAGGTCATAGGCATAGGTGGTGCCGCCGCCTGTGGTCATGATACCGCCGGAGCCTGAACCTGTTGTCGTGATGGTTGTGTCCCGGATCACGACCGTGGTACCATCTCCCTGCGCTCCGTTCTGGCCGCCGTTTCCTCCGTAGCTGAACACACCATTCGCTCCGCTTGCATCTGTTGTGATCGTTCCGCCGGTGATGGTGGTCACAGATCCGTCCTTCACCAGAATGCCCGCATTCACCCCATAGAAATTACTGCTGTCACCGCCGTCGGAATCACCGGTTTTGGTGACGGTAGGATCTGTAATGGTTACTTCATCGGACGTCGCGATCAAAAGCGCGTTTTCATCGGACGACGTGCTCGCATAGGTTTGTCCGCTCTGTTCGTCGGACGACGTGATCTCTTCGGCTGCCGTATAGGTAATGTCCGCATCACTCTGACCCGGGCCTCCGTTTCCATCCGGCGGTGTTCCGCCGGGGCCGCCATTCCCATCGGGAGCAGCTCCTCCGGGGCCGCCGTTTCCGTCCGGCGGTGTTCCGCCGGGACCCACGTTTCCATCCGGCGGTGCCTGCATTCCCTCCGGTGCATCCGCAGGCGGATCTCCCGGTATGCTGCCGCTTTCCGCTTCAGATGACTCCCCGGAGGAAACCGTCGCTTCCACCTGCTCCGGCTGACCGGACGATGCAGCCGAATCGTCCGCAGAGCTTTCTGCCTGCGCACACATACTCACTGTCAGCATTGCCGGCAGCAAAAACGCCAAAACCTTACTTCTATACTTCATAATGATTGCCTCCTTGTTCTTTGATGGTGTCATTGTATAGAAGATAGATTGAAGCAAGATTGAAGAATGACAGTAAACCGGATCCTCTGATCCTGGCAGGATACCTGAATGGTTCCTCCATGATTGTCCGCCACTGCTTTCGCGATGGAAAGACCCAGCCCGTAATGTCCCTCCTCACTGCTGCGTGCCTCATCAAGCCGGTAAAAACGATCAAAAAGATGCGCCTGCTCAGCCAGAGGAATCTCCTCTCCGTCATTTTCCACCGTCAAAACAGCATTGTGTCCCTGCCGGTTCAGATGCAGATCGATCTCACTGCCTGTCGAATGGCGGATCGCATTGTCGATCAGGACAGATACCAGCTGCGTCAGCTGCACCGGATTGCCCATGAGAAGGATCCCTTCCGCAATCTGTTCCCTGATCTGCTTTCCCTTTTCAAAGGCAATGCTTTCCTGGGCAAGCACTTCTCCCTCTACGATGCGGGACAGGTCAACCCGCTCCATGACAGTCCCGGCGTTCTCCGCGCGGGAAAGGTCCAAAAGCTGGGTGACAAGAGCGCCCATGCGGTCATTTTCATACTGAATGTTCGCAAGCCACTCATTTTCCCCGACCTCCCTTGATAAAAGCTCCGCGTTCGCACCGATCACCGCAACCGGGGTCTTGAGCTCATGACTCGCGTCAGAGATGAATCGCTTCTGGCGGCTGTCATTCTCCTCCAGCGGACGTATAATCCGCTTCGACAGGATCAGGGAAAGGAAAAACAGAACGACCATAGCACTGCCGCCGACGATCAGAATGATCCGCAGCAGTATACTCATCCCTGTCTCTGTCACTGTGGTATCGATAAATGCAGCCAGCATATAACCGCCCTTATCACGAATCAGAAAAGCCAGATTGCCATAGTTCCCGGAAGAGCGGCTGCCGTTCACCAGATCTTTTGCAATCCCCGTCAGCTCCTCCTCACTGTACAGATTCTTGTCCCCGGTATTGACTGCGAGTACCGAGCCGTCCTTGTCCAGCGCCACGCTGTAAAAAGTGGAAAGCTGAAAATCCGGTCCCTCCTCGACTGCCGGTTTCCGGCCGGGCTGCTGTGATGCTTCTTTTACCGGATTCAGTTCCAATGCATACAGATCTGCATAGCGTTCCAGCAGCATCTGATTGTTGTGCCCGATCTCACGCCGGTTCTCGAGTACAATCACAGACAGCGTCACAACGAACAACAGGATCAGGGATCCCATAATGGAAAGGATGATCTTTCTCCTTGACTTCTCAAACATCACGTTCCCTCAATTCATATCCCAGGCCGCGCACAGCCTTGATCTCAACCCGGGATCCGACAAAGGCCAGCTTCTTCCGCGTAAATGACATATATACTTCTACGTTATTGTATTCTGCCTCGCTCTCATACCCCCAGATCTTCAAGGCAAGCTGATCCCTCGTCATGATCTGCCCCTGGTTGGAAAACATATATTCAAGAATATGGAGTTCCTTCTCTGACAGTCGTACACTCTGCCCTGTCGTTTCGCAGGTAAGGACAGCCGAGGAGGTGTTCAGAGACAGGTCTTTGCAGATCAGACACCCGTCCTCGTGAAAGCCGGTATTCCTCCGGCCAAGCGCACGCAGTCTCGCCAGCAGTTCTTTGGTCTGAAACGGCTTTGTCAGATAATCATCCGCCCCGCTGTCCAGTCCTGTCACCTTATCGTCCAGCTGACTCTTCGCCGTCAGCATCAGAATCGGTGTGGTTACCCCCTTGCTTCTTGCGCGGCGGGCGACCTCATACCCATTCATCTCCGGCATCATGACATCGAGGATCGCGATGTCATAGATCCCGCTCTCAAGGACCGCAAGCGCCGACGCACCGTCTTCCATATGATCGACGTCATATCGTTCCTGTTTCAAAAGAGCCACAAGGGCTGCTGCCATTCTTTTTTCATCTTCTGCAAGGAGGATCCTCATATCAATACCGTCTTTCTGATACTCTTCACAAACGCATTTTGTCTCAGCCGCATGCTATCACAGCCATTTTTCCATGTCAAAATACATGTGATTCTTCCGATCTCCTTTAGAGTGATTTCGCGGAAGCTCATCGTCTGATAGAGCTGCTCACAGGCATTGATGATTTCTTCTCTTTTCCGGGCAATCTGTTCCGATGTTATTTTTCTCATCTTTATTCTCTCATCATTCCGCAGAATACTGACACTGTGTCAGCATATTAATGATACATATGCTCTGACACGTTCAGTTGTTAATGGAACAGCTCTGCGAGGGTGTCTGCATACTCCTCAAAAACCTTCAAAACATAGATATCCCAGTGGCGCGCATCGGCAGTACTGCTTCCGAAGACATAGTCTTCCTGTCCATAATCCATCACGTCGAAGCCTGGCATCGCCTTGACCGCGCCGGAGGTCCGGTATGCCACAGTTCCTGCAAGCGTCATGCTGACGCCGCTTGTACTGTCGTAGCTGACCCAGCCGGAAAGATCGGTTCCTGCAGGCTCCGTGCCGTCTCCATTGGAGATCTGACCGCTCGCGGCAGCCTTCGTGATCTTTACTGCACCATCCACATACTCGCCGTACATGGTATCTACGTAAAGGGCAAGAGAATCACCGAAGATCTCAGACGGTACATGACCGCCGTTCCACTGCCATTCGATCTCTGCGTCGGTTCCGGCATTCAGCCAGGCAATCTGCAGGTTCAGGGAGTTCATCATGGAGATATCGCCCTCAGAAGCGCCCATCAGGATCCTTGCCCATGAGGGACCATCTGTTCCTTCAGCTCCGATATAATTCAGCGGGTTATAGAGATCAACGATATTGTTTCCGTATTCGTCTCCGGCCTGAATCTCGGCAATATCTGCCTGATAGGCAGCCAGCATCTCTTCAAAGGAAGCATAATTCGCAGAATCGGCCTTGCTGGAAGCAGACTGTGTAGTGCCAGAGTCAGGCGTTCCGACTTCATTACTGCTGCCACCGTTCATGTCGGGGGGACCGCCTGCACTGTCTCTGCCGGGACCGCCGCTTCCCATATCAGGAAGACCCCCTGCGAAATCACCGTCAGGACCGCCGCTGCCGCCGAGACCGCCTTCCTTACCGCCAGAGCCGCTGCCGGTGCTCCCCTTGACATACCAGCCGTTGATGAATGCTTCCGCACGGTCTGCATCCGTCATCGCCGCAACTTCGCTGTCAGAAAGAGCTGTGCCGTCACTGTTAAACCAGGTCCAGTCTTCCGCGTAAGCAAGCCGGTCAATATAATCCTGTAAGCTCTGCTCAAATTCCGCAAGATACAGATCAAGGTAAGTTCCGTAGTAACCGTTGGTATCCGTATGCCCGGTTTCATCATATTCGATGGTGAGAGCGACCGTATCAGAGGTATCACCATCACCGTTCAGATCGAAACCAACCTTTGACTCATCAACGGACAGATTCTGTGCGTTGATATACTCCATATACTCAGCCGCCAGATACTCTGCGAGCTGCTTCTGGAAATCCGTATTGAAGCTGTAGTCCGGATTCAGGTAATACTCGAAAGCCAGCGTCATGTCCGCTTCGGCAAGGGAAGTAATGGCGCTGTAGGCCATGCAGCCCCAGAGGCCATCGGAGAGTTCCACTTCACTGCCGTTCACCGTGACCGTGGTGCTGTAGCTGCCGTCAGAGTTCTTATAGACGCCGACCGCTCCCTGTGAGATCTCATAATCATAGAAGTCAGAATGGTTGGATGTCGCAGCCAGCATGGTGGCATGCGCACCGCCGCCGGACCCGCCGGTGGAGACGAAATAGTCCACGCTGCCGGGAAGATTTCCGAGCAGAATGTTGAACTTCACGAAGCGAACAGCATTCTTCTGATCCACCAGGCAGGACGGGGCGTCGCCGGTATAGGTGCCGTCAGACAAAGTGCTCTGCTTGCCGCGGTTGCCGCAGGCGATATTGATATAGCCTTCCCTTGCATACGTTGTTCCCGCTGTCTGATTTGACTGTGCGGAGTAGCCTGCTGCGCCGGTATTGATGATGACCGGAGCGGTTGCTGCCGTATAGACCTGGCCGTTGGTGCTTGTCACTGTCGCGTCGTAATCAATAACAAGAATACCGGAGGCTGTACCGCTGGAAACATCCGCATTGCCGTCGCCATCGGTATCCACACCCTTCACATATGCGCCGGGCACGCAGACGGACACACCCTGGCAGTCAGGAAGCTCTGCGTTGGTGACGGCTGTCACAATAGCCATCGTCCAGGCATCGGCGTTTTCGGAATACGTCCATTCCGGCTTGATGTTTGCCAAGTTAAGTGCGGACTCAATGTCTGTCTTCTCCGTACTGTCCGCAGTGATCACTGTCGTATCGGCAGACTGGCTCTGACTATGATCAGCTGCCGGCGGTGTACTGTTATTATTTGTCGTAGTTTCGCCTGAACATGTGCCGCAGGCCGCAATCCCCAGGACGAGGACCAGTGCAAGAAAAATCGCAAGCATATTTCTGAATTTCTTCATAAAGAAAACCTCCCTTACATTTGATGAGTTCATTGTAAGGGAGATTTCTTGAACCTGGATTGAAATTCCTTAAGTATTATTGTGCAGCGCATGGTTTCCGGATCTGAGTTGGCAGGCATCAGATATGATTCCGCTTTTTAATAACACTCATTTTTCTTCGAAGGCAGGTCTCCAGCCTGCAAACTGAACGAGCTGCTCCTCCGTGCGGTGGTAGTAACGAGAATGCGCCGGTCATTTTTCCAAAGCGAAAATCATATTGACGATGGGCTACTTCCAGTGCACCGAAAAGGCTACTCTCCTTATCCCAGCGCCACGTCCAGTGCCATCATCAGGCTGAAGCCGACAGCGAAGAACATAACGCCGATATTGGAATGCTCCCCTGAAGACATCTCGGGGATCAGTTCCTCCACCACCACGTAAAGCATAGCCCCGGCAGCAAAGGACAGCAGATACGGCATGGCGCTGGCAACCAGGACAGTAATCCCGCCAAAAATCGGCTCCACCGCGCCGGACAGGACGCCAAGCCAGAAGGATCTCGACTTGCTCTTCCCCTCCGCGAAGAGCGGCATGGAGATAATCGCACCCTCCGGAAAGTTCTGGATCGCGATGCCCAGCGCCAGGGCCAGCGCACCGCCTGCCGTGATATTGGCGGAACCGGAAAACAATCCTGCATAGACAACGCCGACTGCCATTCCCTCCGGAATGTTATGAAGTGTCACGGCAAGGACAAGCATCAGGGTCCGGTTTAAATTCGCTTTAGGTCCTTCCACCTGATCAGCCTGATCGATACGCCTATGCAGATGCGGTATCACGTGGTCCAGTGAGAGCAGGAACAGGATCCCTATCCAGAATCCGATGAAAGCAGGAAGGAAGGCCAGCCGCCCCTTTGCCTCAGATTGCTCGATAGCGGGAACGATCAGGCTCCAGATGGACGCCGCCACCATCACGCCTGCCGCAAAGCCCGTCAGGGCACGCTGCACGTTGGTCTTGAGATCTTTCTTGAGAAAGAACACGCAGGCGGCACCGGCTGCTGTGCCGAAAAAGGGGATTATAAACCCCCAGATCACCGTTTTCATCTCCATCCGAACAAACCTTTCTTTTTATATCCGCAGTCACAATACGGGCCGCCGGAGGCCAGCGTGTACTTCCGAACAAAGTCGGATGCTCCGCCTGCTTCACTCATGGTGTAATCCAGGTGACACATTGCGGGAACCATCTCGTACAGACCCAATTCCTTCATCAGTGTACAGATACCGCATTTGGTGAACCGGGCCTCATAGCCGCTCCCGTCCGGGTATGGAAGGAACTCCAGATTCCAGGAATAGGGATTGCGGTCAGCGGCGTTTAAGGCTGCCGCCGCCTTCATACCCTGGATGTCTTTATCGCTGAATTTCTGCTTTCCGCCCAAGCGACAGAACCATTTCATAGGCCGTATCATCATCGCCTGTGCATAGTAATCTGTCAGCCGCTCCACTTCCGGTTTTTTCTCCATGCTCAGAAGGAACGCGGAAAGCATTGCGCAGTTCACGATATTCATCCTAAACCGGTCCGCCTTCTCGAATTCAGGCAGCCCGGCGATGATCGTACGATATCTTTCCTTCGCAGCCTTTGAAATCTGATCGGCTTCTTTTGCACCATATCCAAAGACGGAAATCAGCTTGTCCCGGAACGATTTACTGAATAACACCCACATCCCCATGGGCATACCTGTATATTTCATATCAGCCTCCCGCCTCAGACCGGCGTTCAATCTTGCTCTTTTTTCCCAACAACAATCCTCTCAGGATGAGACCGCCAACGATGGTTAGTCGCTTCTAACCCGACTCTATACTATATTCCATTTTCGGAATAAATCAAGGGGTATTTGAAAAAGAATGCTGATAAACTCTGTATGTATCCTTCCGAATCAGTCCCGATGCTGCAGCAGGAAGTTGCAGCAATCATCACCCTTCATGGTTTTCAGCTTTTCGCCGAGACGGCTGACCTGGCTTTTTAGTTCTTCATACTGGCCACGAAGATCTGACGCCTTCGTTTCTTTCGTGATCTCCATACCGCGCTTCACACCTTCACGTCCGGATTTTTTTCACCGAATTTCTCTTTAAGCGTTTCGCAGATCTCGATGCGCTCCTTGCCTTGTTTCTCCATATTTTTTATGGACTTGTATGCAGCAAAGAGCGTTGACGGGCCAATTTCAGAACTGAAATACCCGATGCCCTGATTCCAGGCAAGAAGCTCAAATACATCATCCAAAGCTCTGCTGTCCAGGCCGTGGATATAGGCTTTTACCAGTTCTCTGGTCGCCTGGCGCATGCGGCCTGCACCGACCGCATTGGTGAGGGAGAGGAGAAGCCGCATCTCATAGGGCAGATACCGGTTATTATCATTCCAGGTCAGATCCCAGAAGTTCACGGCGATATTGCCGAGCTTTTCGTCGATCAGCGGCATGTTGGTCAGAGCTGCCGGACGCATCGGAATGTCTTTTTCCTCCTGCTTCACTGCCGCTCGATAGAAGAACGCATGGTACTCCGTATCTCCGGCCTTTTCCGTATGAACCTCATAACCAAGGTCTTCCATCACCTCATAAAGCGGGATCGGCTCGAAGGACTGAACGATCTCAAGCCCGCTCCCGGCAGGCAGCTGCATGGCCTGCTTCTTGAGTCCCTGGAAGAAGTTGGCCTGGATGCCTCTGACGTCAATCTTTTTGAATTCAGCTGTTTTATCTTTCCATTCTGTATAGCTCATCGTCTTTTCTTCCTATGAATCAGTCCAGGATCCGTCCGTCCCGTGAGATCGTTACAACCTGCCATGGGATGAACTTGTCGCTTGCTTTAAGCGCATTCTCCGCTGCCCTCTGCAGACCTCCGCAGCAGGGGACCTCCATACGGACGATCGTCACGCTCTTGATATCGTTGTCACGGATGATGGCAGTCAGCTTCTCCGTGTAATCCACCGCATCCAGCTTCGGGCAGCCGATGACTGTGATCTTACCCTTCATGAAATCCTCATGCATGTTGGCATAGGCGTAGGCTGTGCAGTCAGCGGCAATGAGAAGTTTCGCGCCGTCGAAGAATGGAGCCTGCGTGGGAAGAAGCTTTATCTGGCAGGGCCACTGCGCCAGTCTTGATACAGATCTTCCGACCGTGACCGGTGCTTCTTCGCTGCGGTCAAATTGTGCCATACGGGAACCGGGACAGCCGCCCTCATGATGTTCATGCTTCATTTCATTCATGGTCTTTTTCTCCTTTGCTTCTTTCACTGCTTTTTCGTCGTATTCGGGTGCTTCCCGTTCTTCAAAAGTGATCGCACCGGTGGGACAGCCGGGCAGACAGTCACCAAAACCGTCACAGAAATTCTCCCGGACCAGCTTAGCTTTGCCATCGATGATGTCGATAGCACCTTCATGGCACGCTTCTGCGCACAGGCCACAGCCGTTGCATTTCTCTTCGTTTATATGTATGATTTTCCGAATCATTTCTTTTGCCTCCTTCTCTTGTTCTGGCATCAGTATGCACAAGGAATTTGAATATTTCTGTATCTAGAGATACACAACTATATCTTTTTTGGTGTATAACTGCTTCAGGGATTCTTAAGGAGATTCGATATGGACTATTCTGTACTTGAAAAGAGCACCCTGTTTCAGGGAGTGGAGGCAAAGGTTCTTCAGGGATACCTGGAAGAGACTCCTCATCACATTCAGTGCTACGATAAAGAGGAAACGATCTTTCATCTGATGGATTCGGCACTCAGGATCGGTATTATTCTGGAGGGCCGCGTGGAGGCCCAGAAGTCCTTTCCAAATGGAAGCCAGGTAAACGTCTCAGTTCGTGTTCCGGGGGAAATGATCGGGCCTGCCGCCGTATTCTCGAAAAGTCAGCGGTACCCCTGCGATATCGTTGCCCTGGAGCCTGCGACGCTTATGATACTTAGGAAGGAAGATCTCCTGTCACTCATGCAGAAGGATGTGCAGATACTGAAGAATTTCACGACAGAGATCGCTTCCGCAACCTATATGCTGCAGCAGAGGCTGGAGCTTTTATCCTACAACGGGATCGCGCAGAAAGCCGCCTTCTGGCTGCTGATGCAGATCAGACAATCAGGAAAGACTACTGTCAGGATTCCGGATTCCATATCCAAATGGGCCATGATTATGAATGTATCCAGACCATCCCTTCACAGAGAAATGAAAAAGATGGAAGACGGCGGAATCATCCGATACACGGGTAAAGCCATTGAAGTCCTGAATCCGGATGAACTACAGTCAGTGCTCAGCGATTGATTTATCATCCATACCACCCACCTCTTTGCCGATGATCTTCTCCTTTCGAAGCGGCTTCTTCCAAATTCAAGAACGCCAACGGCGTTCTTGCCGCGGTGCTGCGTGCCAGTGGCACGCGTTTAGCGCCGACCGGAGCGAAGCGGAGAACGCGCTCGGTGCGAAGCACCTTCCTCTGAGCGCGGCTGCGATCCGCCGGAGGCTTTATCTCAGTGGGGGATTGACTCCCGCCACTGAGACAGAATAGTTACTCGCCGCCTATAGAGGCGGGAGTCTCCCCCACTGAGATAAAACGGTATAGATTTGGTCAGCCGAAAAAGCAAAAGAAAAAACCCCGGAACCATTGAAATTCCAGGGTTTTTTGATGTTTCGAAGTTTCGATCAGCGCTTGCTGAACTGCGGAGCTCTACGTGCCGCTTTGAGGCCGTACTTCTTTCTCTCCTTCATACGCGGATCTCTGGTGAGAAATCCTGCTGCTTTCAGGGTAGGACGCAGTTCAGCATCCGCTTCAAGCAGTGCGCGGGAGATTCCGTGGCGGATCGCGCCGGCCTGGCCGGTCATTCCGCCGCCCTTGACGTTGACAAGGACATCAAACTTATCCGTGTTCTCGGTGAGAACCAGCGGCTGGCGAACGATGGTCTTCAGGGTCTCAAGCCCGAAGTAATCATCCATATCACGCTTATTAATCGTAACCTTGCCGGTTCCCGGTACAAGGTATACACGTGCGACAGAGCTTTTTCTTCTTCCAGTTCCGTAATATCTATCCGTAGCCAAAGTTCATTCCCTCCTATCAGATCGTCATGGTTTCCGGCTTCTGAGCCTGATGCTTGTGCTCAGGTCCGGCATAGACGAAGAGCTTCTTAGCCATTGCTCTTCCGAGCGGGCCCTTCGGCAGCATACCGATCACTGCGTGCTCTACAACTCTCTCCGGCTTCTTGGCAAGCATCTCGCGCAGGCTTGTCTCCTTGACGCCGCCGATGTACTTGGAATGAGAGAAATAAGTCTTCTGATCGAGCTTCTTTCCGGTTACCTTAATCTTGTCTGCATTGACGACGATCACATAATCGCCTGTATCCAGGAAAGGAGTGAAAATCGGCTTATTCTTTCCGCGAAGTGTCGCTGCTACGACAGTTGAAAGACGTCCGAGCGTCTGTCCTTCGGCGTCAACCACATACCATTTTCTCTCGATGCTGGCTGCGCCTGGCATATAGGTTTTCATTATCGAATATCCTCCATGTATCATATTGAGCCCGACGGTGTTTTACCTCCGTCTTGCCGGTATCGATAAGCATCCTTTCCGGGGTAGGCAGATGCGAATCATCATGAAAACAGCGTGCGTCTGTCCGGCGCACACTTTGATATTATATTCACGTCAAACGCCGCTGTCAAGAAGCATTTTACGGCAGGACATCCGTGGGCATGAACCGGATGTTATCCGCCTGCCTGTCGGCGCATGGCCCATTGATTCGCGCAGAAAGAAAGCGCAGGCCATACTCAGCCTGCGCCTCAAATCATCCCCATACTGCCTGCCCGGAACGGAATCACGCATCCGAACAACCAGACTGAATCATGCCTCTTTCACATCTCCGATCAGGCTTACCAGCAGGTCTACCGTTTTCTCCGGTCCGATCTTGCCGACATCGATCGAAAGATCATAATCATGATAGTCTCCCATCTCATGACCGGTGTAGGCACGATAGTATGTCTTCCGCCAGTGGTCACACCGCTCGATATACTTGTCGACATCCGCCTTCCCGTATTCATTCAGCTCAAGGGCATGAGCTCTGCGAAATGCATGATCCGCGTGAAGAAAGACATCAAAGGTTTTCACTCCGGCTTCCCGAAGAATGATATTCGAGCAGCGCCCAACCATAATGCAGGGCTTCTTCGCCAGCTCCAGAATCACTTCTCTCTGTGCCTGGAAGATCGCATCATAGGAGCTGTTGTACGCGCTCGTGCTCAGAAAGGCATTGATGAACCGGCTTCCCTGGCTCAGGGACTCGCCCTCCCGCGAAACATCCTCCTCGGAATATCCGCTCTTTTTTGCTGTCATCCGGATAAAGTCCACATCATAATACTCGATTCCCAACCGCGCGGAGAGCGCTTTTGCCACAGAACGGCCGTAAGCTCCGTACTCCCTGCTGATCGTAATAACCATATCTCTGTCTCCTCTTTTCGTTTTTATTCATCCTTACCGGGATGATCCGTCCGTCAAAAGTCCCTTGCGAATTGCTTCGCGCTTCGCAATCCTTCTGCCATTACATAGCCGTTTGATGACACTTATGCGAGGATGTCAGGCAGGAGAGGCATTCTTTTTCTGTACCATCTGGATCATATAGATTGCTACGGTAATGACAGTTCCGATGATATCCGTCAGCATTCCCGGATAGATCAGCATCAGTCCTGCAGCTGCCAGGATCATCCTGAAGAGCGGGTTCAGCGGCCTGATCATATATCCTTCAATCGCCGCAGAGATCGCGAACATTCCGATTACGCTCGTTATGATAATCAGCACGAATTCAGCCGCGTTGGTATCGATCAGAAGCATCGCCGGATTCAGGCAGAAGATATACGGAATCAGAAATGCGCCGATTGCGAGCTTTGACGCATTGAGCGCAGTTCTCATCGGGTCGGATTTTGCGATCGCGGAGCCCGCATAGGCTGCCAGTGCCACCGGCGGCGTGATGTCCGCAACGATACCGAAGTAGAACACAAACATACTCGCGCAGATGGTGTTCAGTCCCATACCTGTGGTCAGAATCGGCGCGCAGGTGGTAGCCATGATGATGTAGGTTGCGGTTGTCGGAACGCCCATTCCGAGAATGATACAGCAAAGCATGGTAAAGATCAGAGCGATCAAGAGATTTCCATGAGAGATCGATACGATCACATCGATGAAGACCTGGCCCAGACCGGTCATTGTCACAACACCCGCGATGATGCCGGCAATGCCGCACGCAACGCCGATGCTGAGCGTATTCTTCGCGCCGGTCTCAAGCGCGTCGAGGAACTTCTTCGGCGTCATACGATGCTCTTTGTTGAACATGCTGACCACGATGCACAGCAAGGTGGCAATGATCGCGGCCCGGCTCATGGTGTAGCCGGAGGTGATCAGATAGACCAGCGCTACCAGCGGTACCAGCAGATAGATCTTCGGCAGAATCTCCCTTGCCTTCGGCAGCTGTTCCCTCGGAATACCCTTCAGTCCGAGACGCTTTGCTCTCAGGTGAACCATCAGGAAGATTCCCGTAAAATACAACACTGCCGGAAGGATTGCCTTGATGACAATCTGCGAATACGGAACGCCGACCATCTCCGCCATCAGAAATGCTGCAGCGCCCATAATCGGAGGCATGATCTGTCCGCCCGTGGAAGCAGCGGCCTCAACTGCGCCGGCGAATTCGCCCGGATAACCGGTTTTCTTCATCATCGGGATCGTGACGGAACCGGTCGTGACGGTATTTCCCACGGAAGAGCCGGAAACCATGCCGCACAGCGCGGAAGAGATTACCGCAACCTTGGCAGGGCCGCCGGACGCAAAGCCCGCGATGCTGTTCGCGCAGGAAATGAAGAAGTCCGAGATCCCTGTCGCCTCGAGAAAAGCACCAAAGATAATGAACAGAACAATATAGGTACTGCAGACGCCAACCGGAGTTCCGATCACGCCTTCTGTCGTATAGAACAGATTATAGATGATAATATTCAGGGACTTGCCTACAGAAAAAGCATAGATCACAAAGCACGCAGCTACCACAATAATCGGAATTCCGGTCACTCTGCGGCAGCACTCTGCCAGAACCAGTATGCCGATCACGCCCAGCCATACCTCAAGATCCGATATCCGGATTCCATGCTTGATGATCGCCTGGCTGTTTACTACAAAGTAGAAATAGCAGCCGGATCCCACAACCGCAAGAATAATATCATAGATCGGGATACGGTTGACTTTCTGGGGTCTGCCCCCTGACTTTCTTGCCGGAAAAAGGATAAAAACAAATAAAATGACGATTCCCAGGAACAGAGGACGCCGGATTCTCTCATCCCATACCGCAAACAAGTTCATATAGATCATGAACACGGAGAATGCTGCGAGCATCACCTTGATCACGATTGCCGGGATTCCCTCCCATGGCCGGGTATTGGATTCCCGGTCATATTTTTTCATCAGTTCTTCAACATCTGCTGCCGTTCCTACGGACGGATCCCCGGCCGGAGCATTGTTCAGAAGATCCTTCTCATTGTTGTCTTTCATACTCAACCTCATTACTCTATATTACCGCTCCAGGGCAAATCTTACTTTCGCATTTTTACCGCACAGATCCCTCAGACTGATCATTTCTCCGTCCTCCAGGGTCAGCGTATGGTCTGAAACCGTCCCTACAAAGTAGACCAGGTCCTCCATCTTTCGGTCAAATCCCGTGATGATCATGCTTCCGTCTTCCCCGTATTCCAGCTTCTGCCCTTCCTCCAGCTGCGTCTGAACACCGGCACCGAACCCATAATACACTGTCTTCACAACATAGATTCCGTCCGGTCGGATCTCGTAGTAATCCGTGACCGGACTTTTGTTAACCGAATGAATAAAACCAATACTGAAGGTATCGGACATGCGGACCGGATAACGAGCGTAGATCTGACCGGTCTTCACAGAAGAAAGGACCAGATAGCCTCTTTGCCGCTGATACGCGAATGCGGCAGCCAGAACCGCAAAAATCAGGATCAGGACTGCCGCAATACTTTTTACACGAAATGCCCGTGCGTCTCGTTGACCCGAAGCGCCCGTATTACTCAACCTCGATGCCCTGCTCCTCGAAATACTTCTTTGCACCGGCGTGGAACGGTACGCTGATGCCCTTTACCGCATCTTCAAGATTCAGGAACTCAAACTTTGCATGTCCTGCAATCAGATCTTCCTGATTGTCAAACATTGCCTTGAGAAGCTCATATACTGCTTCTTCGCTGACATCATTGGAAGCAATCAGAGTCGCGCGGACGGAAACCGTCGTAGCATCCTCGTCAACTCCATCGTAGGTGCCGGCCGGAATCACAGTCTCCGTATAGAAGTCATACTTCTCCTGCAGCTTCCCAATGTGCTCTTCATCCAGCTGAACCAGGCTGACATCCTTTGTAGTCGCCAGGTCAACAACCGCTGTGGTCGGAGCGCCTGCAACGATGAATGCCGCGTCAATCTTGCCGTCTTTCAGGCTGTCCGCGGAATCACCGAAGGAAGCATTCACAACATTGATATCATCAAATGTCATGTCATAGGCTTCCAGAATCTGCTTCGCGTTGAACTCTGTGCCGGATCCCGCGTCACCGACGGAAACCGTCTTGCCCTTCAGATCCGCAACGCTTGCAATCGAGCTGTCGCAGGTCACGATCTGAACTGTCTCATCATAAAGTCCGGCTACTGTGGAGAATGTCTCATATTTGCCCTCATCCTCGAACAGGTCGGTTCCGGTATAAGCATAATACATGACGTCGTTCTGCACGATCGCCAGATCCGCTTCTCCTACATCAACCAGCTGAATGTTCGCCTTGGATGCACCTGTGGACGTGACTGTCAGACTGGACTCCTTCAGAACCGGATTCAGAACAGTCGCCATAACACCGCCTACCGCATAGTAGGTACCGGTTGTTCCGCCGGTTCCAAGAGTCAGATTATCCGCGGCCATCGCGGCTGTGGATCCCCCAATCACCATGCTCGCAGCCATCACGATTCCAAGAATTTTCTTTTTCATGCATGCACCTCCATAAGAATAATATTGACGGTTCCCTTGCGGCCAAAATATTCAGGCCCATAAATATGGTCTATTTTAACGCTTTATTGCATAAAAGTCAACACAGGGGACCTCTCTGCAATAATCACAAAAACGCGCTTCTTTTTCTGAAGCGCGTTTTGGGTACGTCCTGCTTGTACTCTATATGACGATTCACGGCTCCCCGTCCAGGCCTCAGGCCATCCATGCTTCGCATGTCTGTCGCTGCTTTCGCAGCTTCTGCCTGAGGCTGTCCTGTGGGGAGCCGCTTCGCGCCTTTGATCTGAGTCCCGATCTGCCACTTACAAGCCCTGCGGGCTTGACGTGTCAGACGCGCGACTCAGATCGGCCGTGAATCGTCTTGTTATTATCGTCCAAACTGGGCGTCGTTGTTGCCGGAGTCGGTCAGCCACATCTCGAGCATATTGATCGGGTCGTTGTAGTCTGCCAGCCATCCTTCACGTGCGAAGTCGAACTGTCCGTTCTTTCTGTCGTTCAGGAAGACATTCCACTCTTCGGACTTGATCTCCATGTTGATGCCGACGACTGCCAGATCCTGCTGGATCGACTGTGCGATCGCTACATGGCCGGTTCCGTCGTTGGTCAGATACTCGACCGTGATCGGAGTAGAGTCAGACAGCATTCCGTCTTCGCCAAACTCGAAGCCGGCTTCCTCAAGGAGTGCTCTTGCCTCGTCGACATTGTCAACGCCTGTTGCAGTCGGATCGAAGTAGCCGACAGCTTCCTCGCCGTTGAAGTCCCAGGTGACCGGATACTCATAATCATCATCGTTGACTGCGAACACGCCGCCCTGGCCGTCTGCCATTCCTGCCGGAATGAAGGTGCCTGCCGGCTGCTGGCCAGTCTGGCCAACCGCGTCAACAATGTACTGACGATCGATCAGGATGGAGAATGCATGTCTCATCGCCGCAGCCTGCTCCGGAGTCTTGCCGTCAAACAGCGGGCTGTTGACATTGAATGCCACATAGTAGGTTCCAAGGTTCGGGACAATGAAGAAGTCCTCGTTGTTGATCACGTTCGCGATCTCATCGTTCGGAACGGTATCGATGAACTGAAGGGAACCATCATTGTAAGCGTTGTAGATCGCGGTGTCATCCGCGCTCAGCATGAAGTTGATGGAATCAAGGGTTACGTTCTCCGCATTCCAGTAATTCTCATTCTTCTCATAAGTCATGGACTCGTTATGCTTCCATGCAGTGCAGGTCATCGGACCGGAGGTGACGAATCCGCTCTCCAGTGCCCATGCGCCAGGATTCTCTCCATCCGGATCTGCCTCAGTGACAGCCTGCTCCGGTACCGGGAAGAATGCCGGGAATGCACACAGATCAAGGAAGTACGCGCACGGCTGGGTCAGGTGGCAGGTGAAGGTAAGTCCGTCATCAGAAGCCTCGATGCCCAGAGTTCCGTCATCGTTTCTCTCAAGGTTCATGGAATCGCACAGATAGCTGTAGTCAGCAGCGGTATTCGGATCCGCAAGACGGTTCCAGGAATACACGATATCCTCAGCATCCAGCGGCTCGCCGTCCGACCACTTCAGGCCTTCTCTGATCTTGAAGGTATAGGTCAGGCCGTCCTCGGAAACCTCCGGCATCTCCTCTGCCAGCTCCGGAATCAGCTGTCCCTCTTCATCATACGCAAACAGTCCGGAGAACGCCAGGATCGCCAGGCATGCGCCGTCCACGGAGCTGTTCAGCGCCGGATCAAGGTGATCAGGCTCGGAAGCAAGGTTTGCGTTCAGGGTATTGTCCGGTGTATTCATATATGCGAAATACTTGAAGCCGAACAGATTCGAGTACAGTCCGGTACATTCCGTATTCATCATGTAGATGTCATTGTAGAAGTAGATCGGGATGACAGCCCATGTGTCCATCAGCTCGTCTTCCGCTTCATGCATCAGCGCCTCACGCTTTGCCAGATCAGTCTCCTGATAGATCTCAGCGATCTTCTCATTATAGTCATCCCAATCCGGGGCTGCCTCAGAGCTCTTTGATGCAGGTGCAGCTGCTTCGGTCTCGTCCGCCATCGCGTACATTCCGAAGGAAGACAGCACCATTGCACTGGCAAGCAGTACAGATACCAAACGTTTCTTCATTATTCAGTTCCTCCTCCTTATAGATGTGATTAAAAACATGTTGATTATACATCATTCCTCTGCAAAAAAGAAGTATAGAATTCACTTCAATTGCGTCAGATGATGTTACTTGTTCCAGCAGGCTACCAGATGGCCGTTTCCTCTGTCCGTGAGCTTCGGCATCTCTGCGGAGCACTGCTCAGTCGCGTACTTGCATCTCGTCCGGAACGGGCATCCGCTCGGCATATGAAGCGGGCTCGGCACATCTCCCTCCAGAATGATTCTCTTGCTGGACTTTGCCACCTTCGGATCCGGATAGGGGACCGCGCTCAGCAAGGATGTGGTATAGGGGTGAATCGGATGTGCGTTCAGTTCATCCGCATCCGCAGTCTCCACCATCTTGCCCAGATACATGACTGCAATTCTCTTCGAGATATGATGCACCACCAGAAGGTCATGTGCGATAAACAGATATGCGACGCCAAGTTTCTTCTGCAGGTCCTCAAACATATTGATAACCTGCGCCTGAATCGACACATCGAGCGCAGATACCGCTTCATCACAGACGATAAAACGAGGATTGGTTGCCAGCGCTCTGGCGATACCGATTCTCTGTCTCTGTCCGCCGGAAAACTCATGTGCGTAACGTGTCGCATGCTCCGCATTCAGGCCGACCAGCTCCATCAGATGCAGAATCTTCTCTCTTCTGTCCGAGCGGCTGGTGTACAGCTTATGGACATCCAGCGGTTCTCCGATGATGTCCTCAACCGTCATACGCGGATTCAGAGAAGAATACGGATCCTGAAACACCATCTGCATATCCTTGCGCAGGGTTCCGATCGACTTTTCATCTACCCTCTTCCCGTCAAAGAACACATCGCCGTCCGTCGGCTTATACAGACGAATCAATGCTCTGCCGACAGTGGTCTTTCCGCATCCGGATTCTCCGACCAGTCCGAGCGTCTCACCCGGCTTAATGGAGAAGGAAACGCCGTCAACCGCTTTAAGGGGTGTGGTAGAAAACATTCCCGTCTTGATCGGGAAATACATCTTCAGATCATTTACCTCAACCAGGTTTTCCGGGTTTGGCTTGTAATTTTTATCCATTCTCTCTGTCCTCCCCTTATGTCCCGGCTTCGGCAACGGCATCTGCCTGCATCCCGCCTGACGATATCTGGGCCTGGATCACCTTCCAGCAGGCTGCACGGTGACCGTCCGGGGTTTCCACCTCCGGAGGCTGTTCTACCAGACAGATCTTCATGGCCTCATCGCAGCGGGGACAGAACGCGCAGCCCTTCGGCATATTCAGAAGATTGATCGGCGTACCGGAGATCGGCTCCAGCCGTTTCCCCATCGTGTCAACATTCGGGATCGAGCGCAGGAGTCCTTTCGTATACTCATGGCTGGGACGATAGAAAATATCCTCGGCAGTCCCTCTCTCACAGACGCGTCCGCCATACATGACAATAATCTCGTCCGCCATCTGTGCAATCACTCCAAGGTCATGCGTCACCATGATAATCGCCATGCCCAGTTTCTTCTGAAGATCCTGCATCAGCTCCAGAATCTGCGCCTGAATCGTCACGTCCAGAGCCGTCGTCGGCTCATCCGCGATCAGAATGTCAGGTTCGCAGGCAAGGGCCATGGCAATCATGACTCTCTGTCTCATACCGCCCGAGAATTCGAACGGATACTGGTGGATCCTCTTTTCCGGCTCATTGACACCGACGAGCTCCAGCATCTCAATTGCACGCTTCTCCGCTTCTTTTCCTTTGCGGTTTGTGTGAAGCTTGATCGCTTCTTTGAGCTGGAATCCGATGGTAAAGACCGGATTCAGGCTTGTCATCGGATCCTGGAAAATAATCGAGCAGCATTTGCCGCGGAAATCGCGCATCCTGCTTTCCGGCCACTTCGTAATGTCTTCTCCCTTGTAGAGAATCTGTCCGGACTTGATGGATCCGTTCTTCTCCAGAATCTGCATGATCGAATAGGCGCTGACAGACTTGCCGGATCCCGATTCCCCGACAATGCCCAGAATCTTTCCCTCCGTCAGGTTAAAGGTAACACCGTTGACCGCCTGCACCTCTCCTTTATCGGTTGTGAAAGAGGTATGGAGGTCGATTACCGACAGAATGTTTTTCTCTTCAGCCATCTCTCTTACCTCCTTAACTTCGGATCAAATGCGTCTCTGAGACCGTCGCCCAGCAGATTGAACGCCAGAGTGATCAGACCGATCATGAGCGCCGGGAACACCAGCTTATAGGTGTAGGTCGTGATGCCGCTTCTGGCCGCACTCGCGAGAGAACCAAGGGACGGCATGGGGGCCTTCACACCCAGCGAAATGAAGCTCAGGAAGGACTCTGTGAAGATTGCGGACGGAATCTGCAATGCAGCTGAAATGATGATCACGCTGATGCAGTTCGGAAGAATGTGTCTGCGGATGATCCGGCTGCTTTTCGCACCGCTGACCTTTGCCGCCAGGACATATTCATTTTGCTTGATGGTAAGAATCTGTCCGCGGACCAGTCTGGCCATGCCAACCCAGTACAGAAGCCCGAAGACAATGAACAGAGAGATCATGTTCGTGCCAAGCCGTGCCAGGATCCCGTTTCCGTCGAATTTCAGGACTTCGTTCAGAACAACGGAAAGCAGGATGATCATCAGAAGATCCGGCAGCGAGTATATGACATCAACAAACCGCATCATAATCAGGTCGACTTTCCCTCCGAAATACCCGGATATGGAACCATAGAGAACGCCGATCACCAGAACGATCGCGCTCGCGAAAACACCGACCAGCAGAGAGATCCTTGTACCGTAAGCAACACGGACAAAGTAATCACGGCCCAGTTCGTCGGTTCCCATGATATGGGGGAAAACCTTGCCGCCTTCATCGATATACTGCTGTTCCAGCTTGGAATACGTGAATGGCGCCATGTTGGTCGCACTCTTGTCCCTCTTCCCGTTTACCGTGATGATATCGGAATAGCTGTAGGGTACGATCACGGGAACAAGCGTGATCATAAGGATAATTGCAATCAGTACGACGATACTGAACATAGCCAGCGGATTCTTTCTCAGCTTCCGCATGCCATCCCGGAAGAAGGATGTGGATTCGCTCATCACATCGGCCTGCTTCTTTTCCTCATCGGTTGCCTTTTCAAACTTTTGAAGATCGATCTGCAGAGAGAGCGGATTCTTCTTTGGCATCTTGTTGACATCTGCTGCTTCTTTTGCCATTTTGCTCCCCTCCTTAATCCAGGTTGATGCGCGGATCGATCAGTTTATACACGATGTCCGTCAACAGGTTCATCGTGACCATAAAGACAGCAAGGAAGATCGTGACCCCCATGATCATCGGGTAATCACGGTTTGTGATGCTCTGGACAAACTCGGCGCCCAGTCCGCCGATCGTGAAGATCTGCTCGACGACCAGAGAGCCGGTCAGTACGCCTGCGATCATCGGTCCCAGGTAAGTGACCACCGGAATCAATGCGTTCCGCAGCGTATGAACGAACAAAACCTTCCACTGCGCGACACCTTTGGCGCGGGCTGTGCGGACATAGTCCTGTCCCATGACGTCCAGCATGGAAGTCTTGGTCAGCCTCGTGATATAGGCAGCAGGATACATGGCCAGCGCAATCACGGGAAGCACCAGATTCTGATTGGTCGGGCTCCAGGCACGCACCCAGCCCAGCTTCACGGAGAAAATGACCAGAAGAAAGGATCCCAGAACAAAGCTTGGAAGCGATGTAAACAGCGTTGACAGGAATATAATGACCCGGTCAGGCCACCGGTTTCTCTGCAGTGCCGCGATGCTTCCGAACACCACGCCGAGAAAGACAGCCAAAAGAACTGCCATGATACCCAGCTTTGCCGAAACCGAGAACTTGGAGCCGATCGTCTCAGAGATTTCACGGCCTGTCTTCGCGCTGATCCCGAAGTCTCCATGAAGAAGATTCTTCATGTAGATCACAAACTGCTCCCCCACCGGCTTATCGAGATTGAAACGTTTTTCCAAAGCTGCCTGTACTTCCGGTGACTTCGCCTTCTCTCCCGCGAACGGTCCGCCCGGTATTGCATTCATCGTAAAGAAGGTGATGAAGCATACGATAAAGATCGTCACAATTGCGAGAAGGACTCTTTTGAATATGTATTTACCCATGTGATGCTCCTTCTGGCTGCAGATTAATACTCAGTTTGTAATTATATCTATTTCACTTTCGTGCGTCAATGTTTTAACTTAGTCAAGGTTCCCCCTGTGAGGATGCTCCTTTGTATACAGCGTCAACGGGGTATCCCCACTGAGGTGCAGCCTCATCGATCATCATCTCTGATCGAGGATGCGTCAAAGAAGGATGTGAAATATACCGGAGCATTGATCAGCGTATATCCGTCAACAAATCTTCTTGTCATCCTCATATACAGATCTCCCATCTCACGGAAGTCCGTATCGCCCCACAGTCCGCACAAATAGTGGAATCCATGATCCAGCAGGTAATTCAGCTTTTCTCCGGGATATTCCACCTCCGCTCCATACGGATAGAACAGGATGTCAGCAGGACCTGTCAGGGATCCGACATATTTCAGCCAGTTATCGATTTCCGCGGAAAATGACTCAAGGCTCATGTCATTCATATAATTGTGGGACCAGCCGGCGCATGCAATGCTCCATCCCTCCGCTCTCAAAGCTGAGGCGATTGCGGAAACCGTATCATCCTGATTGGCAGCAGACCCTCCTGCGCTCTGGATGGAAGCATCCTGTCCTTGTACTGCGCCTTCTTCCGCTGAGCCTTCCTCCGCCGCGGAAGAAATCCGATACCCGAAAACTCCTTCACTTCCCGAGACCGACACGATTCCCCGTGCGCCACGGAAGGAAAAGTCCGGATGTTTCTCAATGAAGCTGTCCAGAATGGGGATAAAATCATAATCTCCCGCTACGTCATGTCCTTCGCTGTCCGTGTACTGTGCCTTGACCTTGCCGTCCTGATCCAGGACCAGCTTTGTCGCAATCCCGTCGCCATTTCTGACATTGCTGTAATTCACGTTATCCTGTGAGAGGATAATCGGACGTTTTCCTTCCGGAAGTTTCAGCTTCTGCTCCTCCATGGAAGAGGTTCCCCGCTCATCGGTCACCATCTCGGCGATGGTATGAATGTCGATCAGAATGTAGCCGCTGTCATACAGGCTCTGCAGGATCGCGCTGAACTCATCGCAGGTCACCATCGTTGTATTGTAATCAGACGCCCTGTCGTCCCCGTCAAATGCCATCGTGGTATCGTAGATCAGCGTCGGGAAACACAGGTGCGGGATATCGCCGTCCACCCAGTTCACCAGGTTGGAGTCGCCTTTCTCATAGCGCTCTCTGGCGTCGCTTACGCGCTGGTCTCTGGCCAGCGCAAGCGGGATCTGATTGAGCACAGAGATTGCCTCCTCAAAGTTATACCCCTGTGCCAGTGCTTCCGCCTGGGAGAGATACTCCTGAAGGGTTGCTTCCTCCGATTCCGATTCCTCCAACAGCTTTCTTTTTTCTGCCATCTTCGGAGTCTCTACCGGCTCGTTGTTCTCATACATGCCATCTGTGCCGATTGCCTCTGCAATCTGGTAATTCATCTGGCTGCGGGTGCAGCCGCTCATCATCACTGCACCGCTCAAAGCCACCGCCAGCACTGCCGCGAAAGTTCTTTTCTTCATGGAACTGTTCTCCTGTCCTGTCTGGATCCGTACCGTGCGTTTGTGTTCCGTATGCTCCGGATTTCAAGAGCGCCTACGGCGTTCCTGCGCGCCGCTTACAGTGCGATCTCTCCTTCAAATACTGTTACCGCAGGACCGGTCATAAACACCGTACCCTTCTCTTCCTCCCACTCGATCTGCAGGTCTCCGCCTCTCAGATGCACGGTGACAGAGGATTGTGTCAATCCGTTCAGGATACAGGAAACCGCAACCGCGCAGGCCCCGGTTCCGCAAGCCCATGTTTCTCCGCTCCCCCGTTCCCAGACGCGCATGCTGATATTCCTGCGGTCCGTCACATGAATGAATTCTGTGTTGATGCCTTCCGGAAACAGCGGATTATGCTCAAACAATGGTCCGATCCCGCTCACATCGTACCCTGCAACATCCGATACCTGAACAACACAATGCGGATTCCCCATCGAAACACAGGTGCCCTTCATGGAAAGTGACTCCTTCAGAGGGATCTCTGTCTCCAGAATAATATCCCCGTACGGTTCCAGATGCGTGGTATGAATTCCGCCAAAGGCATTCACATCCACCGGAATCTGCTCAGGCTGCAGGATCGGGGCTCCCATATCCACCCGCACGAGATTCACCTTACCATTCTCCTTGAACAGCTTCAGGTGTTTGATCCCGGCAAGCGTTTCAACAGTGATCTCATCCTTCTGTGTCATATGATGATCGCTGACATATTTCCCGACACAGCGAATGCCGTTTCCGCACATTTTGCCGCGGGAGCCATCCGCGTTATACATCTCCATCTCAAAGTCCGCCACATCAGAAGGATTGATCAGGATCAGTCCGTCCGATCCGATTCCGAAGTGACGATCCGATACGAATCTGGCCACGCCGGCCGGATCCGCCAGCTTCTCGCGCGCTCCGTCCACATACACGTAGTCGTTCCCGATTCCATGCATCTTTGTAAATCTCATTGGACTCTCCCCTCTCATAGGAATCTCTTGCCTTGTTCCCTTGCCCGGAACAGGATGCGGTCGGTCCGGCTGTCCAGATCCACGGATTCAGGACTTACCGGATCCGAAACATATGCCTGCATGGCGCCTTCCATCTTCAGCCCCGCCTCGGTAAGCATCTCTTCCACTTCCCTCACCCGGTAGGCCCGTTCCCGATGCGTTTCCAGAAAGCGCTCATACAGTCCGTTCTCCCTGCGCAGAAACAGCGTAAGGTCATATTCATTCAACCTTGCTTCCGGATCGTAACTATTCTCCCAGATAAAGCTGCACTTATCTCTGGACTCCGCAAAGGTGTTGTCCGCGCACAGGCTTTCATAATAGCGGCAGCTGTTCATGTCGAACAGGAACAATCCATCCGGATCCAGGTAGTTATTCACCAGCCGGAATACCTGAACAAGGTCCTCCCGGTCCGTGATATAGTTCAGGCTGTCACACGTGGAAATGACGCAGCGCACGGTTCCGTACAGTTCAAACTCCCGCATGTCCTGCATCAGGTACAGAATATCACAGCTGCCCTTTCGCTCCTGCGCAATCTGGAGCATATCCGCGGAGGAGTCCACACCAATCATATCATACCCGGCCATGGCCAGTCGTTTCGTGATCTGTCCGGTTCCGCATCCCAGGTCAAGCACCAGTCCGTCCCGGATTCCGGATTCCTGCATGGTGCGGATCAGATACCGTGCCCAGTCATCATATGGAACCTCATCCATAAATGTGTCATATACGCGTGCGAAGGTTTCGTACATTTTCTTTTCCCCTCAGACGGCCAATCCCGCTGCCGGCCTGTGCCGTCGGAAAGCTGTCTCATCCTACGACATTTGCCAGAAATGCATAGGAGAATACAGTCATGATGACCGTCGCCATCAGTACACCCAGAAGGATCGGTACGATCGCTTTCTTCCAGTCCATATCAAGAATTGTCGCAATCAAGGACCCTGTCCATGCGCCGGTGCCCGGCAGAGGAATCCCGACAAACAGCAAGAGTCCCCAGAACTCTCCGTACTTCATTCCAACACTCTTCTTCTGGCCTCTTCTCTCAATCCATTCTGCAATGCCGTGCAGGGGTGTTTTCTTCATCCACCCAAGTACTTTCTTGAGAAGAATGAGAATGAACGGTACCGGAAGCACATTTCCGATGATGCAGATCGGAACCGCCACCCAGAGCTTGACGCCCAGAAGCGCAGCCACGATCAGGCCGCCTCTGCACTCCAGGATCGGAAACAGGGACACAATAAAAACCACCAGCTCCGCCGGCATGAATTGTCCGAGGTTTGACGCAAACCATGTAGCAAGTGTATTCGTCATGGGTTTTTAACTCCTCAGCAGATCGTTTTCTTCAGGAACGCAATCAGCGCATTCATCTGGGCATCCGTGCCGATGGTGATGCGCAGGTAATTGTCGATCCTGGGCTTGTCAAAGTAACGCACAAGAATCTTTTCCTGCCGCAGCTGGCGGAACAGGTCAGCAGCCTTGTATTCCGGATGCGTCACGAACAGGAAGTTCGCGCCGGAATCCGGAAAGCGGAATCCGAGTTCGGAAAGCTCGCTTTTCACCCGCTCCCGTGTGGCAATGATCTTTGCCGTACAGGTCCGGTAGTAGTCCATGTCTGAAAATGCCGCGCAGCCTGCGGCAATTGCTGCCTGACTCATGGTATAGGAATTAAAGGAATACTTCACATCATTCAGATACCGGATCATCCTGGAAGACCCGACTGCCCAGCCGATCCGCATTCCGGCCAGCGACATGGACTTGGAGCTAGTCTGCACCACCAGAAGGTTGTCGAATTCATCAATCAGATTCAGCGCGCTTGATGCCGGAACATTGCATCCGGACTTCAGTTCCTCTTCCGTTCCGGAAAAATCAATATAGGCTTCATCCACGATAACCGCGACGTCGCGGTTATGCTCCAGGATCCGATGCACTTCATCAAGCCCTTTCAACACCCCGGTCGGCGCATTGGGATTCGGGAATATGATCCCGCCGTTTTCCCTGTAGTAGTCCCGGTTCACGATCCGGAAGTTTTCGTCAAGCGGCTGTGTCTCATAGGGAATCCGGAACAGCTGTGCCCACACATCATAAAATGAGTAGGTGATATCCGGAAACAGAATCGGCCTTCCGGAAGCGAAAAAGGTCAGAAAGCTCATCGCAAGCACATCATCCGACCCCACGCCGACAAACACCCGGTCAGGTGATACTCCGCAATGCTTCGCGACTGCTTCCGTCAGAAGCGCGGAAGCCGGATCCGGATACCTGCGCAATGTCTCCGCCTCCAGATTGCGGAGTGCCTCCAGCACCCTTTCGGAAGGCGGATATGGATTCTCATTGGTATTGAGTTTGATCAGATCCCGAATCTTCGGCTGCTCGCCAGGCGTGTAAGGGATCACTCTTCTTACGTTATTTTCCCACTTTGGCATCGTGTTCCTTCTGCCTTTCTGTATACTGTTTCGAGAGCGCCATCGGCTCTTCTTCGCTTACCCTTCACCGGAGCCAGCCAGTTTTGCTGCCTGATCCGCGGCAATCAGGGGATCAATCAGCTCATCCAGATCGCCGTTCATGATCTGGTCAATCTTGTACAGCGTCAATTTGATCCGGTGATCGGTCACCCTGCCCTGCGGGAAGTTATAAGTGCGGATCTTCTCGCTCCTGTCTCCGGATCCGATCTGGCTTCTTCTTTCCTGTGCCTCGGCATCATGCCGTTCCATCAGTTCTTTCTGATACAGGATCGAGCGCAGAATCTTTATGGCCTTGTCCTTATTCTTCAGCTGACTCTTCTCATCCTGACAGCTTACCACAATCCCCGTAGGCTCATGAACCAGACGGACCGCGGAATCCGTCGTGTTGACACACTGGCCCCCGTTCCCGGACGCGCGGAATACATCAAAATGACATTCATTCAGATCCAGATGAAAATCAATCTCCTCCGCCTGCGGCATGATTGCCACGGTGCAGGCAGAAGTATGAATCCGTCCGCCGCTCTCTGTCTCAGGCACCCTCTGCACCCGGTGCACGCCTGACTCATATTTCAATCTGGAATATGCGCCCTTCCCATTGACCAGGAAAACACATTCCTTGAATCCGCCGATTCCGTTTTCGCTGACACTGGTCAGTTCTACTTTCCATCCATGTGTCTCTGCATAGCGCAGATACATCCGGTATACCTGAGAGGCAAACAGGGCAGCCTCATCTCCTCCTACACCGGCACGGATCTCAACAACTACATTTTTCTCATCGTTCGGATCTTTGGGAAGCAGCATGATTCTCAATTCCTGCTCCAGCTCCTCCATCCGATCCTTTGCCCCGGACAGCTCCTCCTTAAGCAGAGATCGCATATCCTCGTCCTTCTCCCCGGAAAGCATCTCCTGACAATCCTGAATCGTTTCCTGCACTTTTTGCCAGGAATTGTACGCCTGCGCTACCGGAAGAAGACCGGCCTGTTCTTTCATCAGTGACTGGAGCCGCGCCGGATCCTTTGCAGTGTCCGCGTCCGAGAGCAATCTGACGATTTCCTCCAGTCTTTCCTTTACTTCTTTCAGCTGTTCAAACACTCAGTCACTCCTTCGGCCGCATACAACGCGATCCAGTCCTGCAAGATCCTTCAACACCCGGACCTGCTCGTATCGATCTTCGTCGAACATCGATCTGACAGCATCCGCCTGATCATATCCGATCTCCATCAGCAGCCATCCTTTTGGGTTCAGATGTACGGCTGCATCTTTCAGAATGCGCCGGTAAAAATCAAGTCCGTCCATACCGCCATCCAACGCCATCCGCGGTTCATGATCCTTCACTTCTTCCATCAAAGTATCAATCTTACCGGCTGCGATATAGGGCGGATTTGATACGATCATATCATAGGTTCCGCAGACCGCGTCAAAAAGATCCCCCTGCAGAAGCTCCAGGCGGTCTGTGACACCGTGCAGCTTCGCGTTTTCCGACGCAATCCTCAGCGCAGCCGCTGACAGATCACACCCGCATCCGGTCAGATCCTTTCCGAGACACAGAAGGCTGACGGCGATGCAGCCTGATCCGGTGCACAGATCCAGGAACCGGCCGCCTTCCTTCATCTTCTTCAGAGCTTCCTCCACCAGCAGTTCTGTTTCCGGCCGGGGACACAGCACATCCTCTGTTACGATAAACTTAAGACCGCAGAAGTACTGCTCTCCCGTGATCTGCTGAAGCGGTATCCTGCCGGCGCGAAGCAGCACCTTCTCCAGGTACCGGTCCGCATCCGGCAATTCTTCCCCGGCACAGGCATAATATCTTGCGCGGTCAATTCCGCAGACAGACTGAAGCAGTAGCAGAGCGTCGATCTCATAGTCCGGCACCTGATGCTCTTCCAGACATTTCTTCGCTTTCTGTACTGCTTCCCGAATGGTCATAGATTCTGATTCTGTGATGATTCCGCATCTGTCGTTCCGTCTGCCGGATCATCCTCTCTCCGGATTGTATACAGGTCATCGCTTTCATGAGGCTCATCTGCTTCCGTCAGCACATATCCTGCGTCAAAGTTTTCATTGAGGTATTTCTTCCAGTTAAATACCGCTTCCACCGATGCGATCCCGACTTTAATCTGCTCATCATCGGGCTCTTTGGTTGTCAGCTTCTGCAGAAGCAGCCCGGGCTTGCTGAGTATGTTGACACACTTGTTGTCATACCTGCCGGCAAGGCGGATAAATTCAAACGATACGCCCGCAATCACAGGAATGAGCAGTACACGGATCACAATCCGCATCACCGGATCGGATGTCCGGATGAAGAAGAAAAAGATCACGCTGACCACCATGACAATCAGCAGAAAGCTTGTGCCGCAGCGTTTGTGCTGCCGGGAGCTTTTCCTGACATTTTCCACATTCAGTTCCAGGCCGTGTTCGATACAGTTGATGCACTTGTGTTCTGCGCCGTGATACATGAAGGTTCTCTGAATATCCTTCATGCGTGAAATCAGCAGGAGATATCCAAAGAAGATCAGCATTCTCAGAATCGCTTCACTCACGGAAATCAAGGATTCCGAGCTGGTAACCGTCCGAAGCGCTCTGGAAAGGAAGTACGGAAGCATCATGAACAGTGCGATGGACACCGCCAGGGAGAAGATCAGCGTAAGCGTGAGCAGCAGGGAATTATCGGAATCTGAAGACTTCCCGTTTCCGGATGCCTCCCTCTCCTTCAGTTTTTTCCGCTCCTCATCCGCTTTTTTCTGCGCCTCTTCCAAAAGATGGTCTGCCTGCTCGCTCTTTCCGGCAGCGCGCAGCTTTGCCGCTTTCTTTTCCGCCTTCTTCTTCTCGTCTGAGAGCCGCTCCTCCAGTTCTTTTTCCGATTCTTCCGCAAAGAGATCTGCACTGAACATCAGTGTCTTCATTCCAAGGTATAAAGAATCAATGAAGCTGCACACGCCTCGCAGAATCGGAATCTTTCCCACAGACTTAAAAGGGATCACTCCCTTGTAAATCCCGGTTTTCACTGTAATCTGTTTATCGGCGGTGCGTACTGCAACAGCCCACTTCTCGGAATTGCGCATCATAACGCCTTCCATGACAGCCTGACCGCCAATGTTTGAATACTTCATATCGCTTTTATCTCTTTCATCTATAAACCTATGTTTATATCTGACTCTGTATGTGAGCGTCTAAGGAGCAAGCTCCTAGGTCGCTCATCATGATGCCGATCCCGTAATTGAAACTGCTTCGTCCTTCGGACTCGCACTTTCGAACGGTATCTGGCTATCTTCTGATTAAGAAGAAAAGAGGGCTGAGGCTCTCAGCCTCAACCCTCCTTGCCTTATCCTGATCAGTTCTGGCCAAGACCGTACTTCCTGTTGAACTTATCAATACGGCCGCGTACCTGTGCTGCCTTCTGCTGTCCGGTATAGAATGAATGGCACGCAGAGCAGATCTCAACATGGATCTCCGGCTTCGTGGAGCCAGTCGTAAAGGTATTCCCGCAGTTGCAGGTAACCTTTGCCTGATAATACTTCGGATGGATTCCTTCTCTCATCGTAATCACCTCTCTTGATCGTATGTGAACTGCTTACATCCTCCGCCCCATGCGAAGGAGTCACTTCCCGGCCTGTCCGGGCAACCCCCGCAAGTCCATGCGGTTTTCCGTGTTCCGATCCCGCCAGCTTAAGCGGAATTGCATACAGCTTTCGGACACAGCAAAGGGATTATATCACGGTGCATTTTATGATGCAAGAAGAAATCATGGATTCAGACGATCTCCAATACCTTGTAATCCTGATCTTCTACCGCCTTTTTCAGGATCTCATCGTCTACCGGCGCACTCATTGTAACAATGGCGCTGCCTTCCTGATGCGAAACCTGCGCACCCGTAACGCCGTCAACCGCCTCCAGAACTTTTTTGACACGCGCTTCACAGTGCTCACACATCATTCCTTCGATCTTCATTGTCTTTGTCATTTCTGTATCCTCCTCTTTCTCAGTGTTGATTGTTGCCACATCTATTTCTATTGCCTTCTTCCTGCCGGCCGGACGCTGTTTCCTGATATCAAACAGATTCAGCCGCAGCGCATTCATGACGACGCAGAAGCTCGACAGGCTCATCGCAGCAGCGCCGATCATCGGATTCAGTTTCAGGCCAAAGGGTACGTACCACGCGCCTGCAGCCACAGGGATCAGAATCGCATTGTAGAAAAATGCCCAGAACAGATTCTCATGAATGTTCCGCAGGGTCTGCCGGCTGAGGCGGATCGCCGCCGGAACATCACTCAGACGGCTGTTCATCAGGACAACGTCCGCCGAATCGATCGCAACATCCGTCCCGGCACCGATTGCAATTCCGATATCTGCTCTTGTCAGAGCCGGAGCGTCGTTGATTCCGTCACCCACCATGGCACTCTTGCCCGCCTTGCCCAGTGACCGGATCACTTCTTCCTTTCCATTCGGCAATACTCCGGCAACAACGTTGTCCACTCCGGCCTGAGCGCCGATGGCTCTCGCGGTCCGCTCATTATCGCCTGTCAGCATCACAACATGAATTCCCAGATCCCGCAGCTCCTGGATTGCCTGCGGGCTGTCCTCCTTCATCGCATCGGCGGCCGCAAGTACGCCGATCAGACTGTCGCCTGCCGCGAAAAGCAGCGGCGTCTTCCCTTCCTGTGCCAGTCTCTGTGCCGTTTCCCGCATCTGTCTGCTTACGGAAATCTGTTTTTCCAGATAACGCAGGCTGCCGCCGGTCAGGCGTGTACCTGCAGGGTACCCTCCGCATGACGTCACCAATTCCGCCCTCACTCCGCTTCCGGGAAGTGCAGTGAAAGATACGACATCCGCGGGCGTGATGCCTTGTCTTTGCGCCTCCTGTACGACTGCTCCGGCAAGCGGATGCTCACTCATCTTCTCGACACCGGCAGCAAGTGCAAGCAGCTGCTCTGTCTTGACATTCTCATTCGGAATCACATCACTCACGCGCATCTGGCCGGTGGTAATGGTACCTGTTTTATCCAGTGCAATGACCTGTGTGCGTCCGGTCTGCTCCAGCGCCGCAGCGGTCTTGAACAGAATTCCATTCCTGGCACCGACCCCGTTTCCGACCATAATGGCGACCGGTGTAGCCAGTCCAAGTGCGCATGGGCAGCTGATTACGAGCACGGAGATCGCCCTGGCCAGAGAAAATGACATGTCTTTTGAGACAGCCATCCAGATGAGAAAGGTAACCGCTGCGATTGCCATAACAACCGGAACAAAAACCGCGCTGACACGGTCCGCCGCTTTGGCAACCGGTGCCTTCGTCGCGGCTGCGTCAGAGACCATCTGAATGATCTGGCTGAGCGTGGTATCGGATCCTACCCTGGTTGCCCTGCAGCGTAAAAAACCGGATTGATTGATTGTCGCGGCACTCACCGTACTGCCAGGCTCCTTGTCCACCGGAACCGATTCTCCCGTCAGGGCAGATTCATTTACCGCAGACAATCCATCCACAACCACTCCGTCGACGGGAATATTCTCCCCCGGCCGCACTACAAAGATGTCTCCGACCTGCACCTCCTCGATCGGCACGGTCCGCTCTTCCCCGTTACGCTCCACCACTGCGCTCTGAGGAGAAAGCTTCATGAGGCTTCTCAGGGCATTCGTTGTACGCCCCTTGCTCATGGACTCCAGCATCTTCCCGATTGTAATCAGCGCAAGAATCATTGCGGCCGATTCAAAGTACAGCTCATGCAGATAAGGATGCAGTTCCTGCGCCGACGCGCCATCTGCTGCCGCACGCGTCATAGAGAACAGCACTGCCATACTCCATGCATAGCTGACACCGCTTCCCATCGCGACCAGCGTGTCCATGTTCGGAGCCAGATGGATCAGGCCTTTGAATCCGCTGACAAAGAACTTCTGATTGATTATCATGACGATCAGTGCAAGAACCGCCTCCAGAAGAGCGATTCCGATCGGATTCCCCTCGAAAAACGGTCCGGCCGGCCAGCCCCACATCCCATGTCCCATTGAAAAGTACATGAGTACCAGGAGAAATGCAACCGAACTGATCAGCCTTTTTTTCAGTTTTGGCGTTTCATGGTCCGCAAGCGCTTCCTCTTCCATGGCAAGCTTCTGCCGCTGGCTTTGCGCCGCGCTGCTGCCCCCCTGCTTCTGTGGTTCCCTTCCGCGGGGCATGGCACCGTACCCGGCGTCCTCTACCGCCTGAATGACAGCCTGCTGATCCGCGTCTCCCTCTACGCCCATGGAATTGGTCAGAAGGCTCACAGCGCACGAAGTGACACCCGGCACCTTTGAAACCGCTTTTTCTACACGCGCCTGGCAGGCCGCGCAGCTCATCCCTGTTACTGTATACTGTTCCATCACGCTCTCACTTCATCAGCTTCTGCAAAAGTGCGCAGAGTTCATCAATTGTTTCTTCCCTGCCCTCCCGGATGTCTTCCACCACACAGGAGTGTATATGCGCCGAGAGCAGCTGTCTGTTAAACCCATTCATCGCCGCGCTTACAGCAGCGGACTGTGTCAGAATCTCCGGGCAATACACCCCTTCCTCCACCATTCTGCGAATCCCGCGTACCTGTCCCTCAATCCTTCTGAGCCGGTTTACCAGGCTTTTGATCTCTTCCTCAGACCGCTCCTTATGGCGCGTTGTGCAGCAATTGTCGGAAACGTTCTCTTTCTTTTGATCCATAAGGGAAATCCCTCCGCCTTCTTCTCTCATACCCCCTGCGGGTATTTTCATCTTTGCCTACTATATACCCCTATGGGGTATTTGTCAAATCAAAAAGCAGAGGAGCTTCGAATAAAGAAAGCTCCTCCGCCCGGAAGTAAAAAAGTATAGATCCTATCGCTACTTTTCCGCCCTTGTATTCTTCCACATAATCATCAGCACAGACAGGATCCCCATAGCCAGGCAGATCATTGCCCAAGGCTGCATGTACCGATAAACCGGTGTTATGGCAAATGCGATCGCTGCCGCAATCGCGAACAACACAAGTGAAATAATCGACCCGGAATCATCCTCCGCTTTCCGCATTCCAATCCTGACAATGCTGCCGGCCATCAGAAGGCCTGCGATCACAATCCCGATAAAGCCATTGATGTGTCCGCTCATCGTAAGCACATTCCATGCTGCTGCATAGCCGGATATCAATAAAATATATCCCGCAATCACAATCCCCAGAATTCCTGCCCAAAGTTTTATGCTTTTCATCCCGTTCCTGCCTCCAAGATCTTCCCGACAAGCTTCTGCATGTATAAACAACTTTCTCTATTCAGATCATAGCACAGTGCCGGGAAAAACACAATACCTGAATCACACTCCGAGGCCGTTTCCCTGACCAAAGGTTGCAAGTCCCACACAGCAGACAAGCCCCGGAGGAAATCATCCTCCGGGGCCATATTCCCGCCTTTTTTCACCGTAACATACGGTCAGTAACATACGAAAGCTGTCAAAAGCTTAGTCATTTCCAAGCATCTTATACAGTAGTGTATACAATGTCTTTCCTTCCTCAGGAGACAGCTTCACGCAACAGCTCATCTTCTCCGGAATCGAAACCGCCTTGTCACGAAGCATTTCCCCTTCTTTGGTCAGTGTTACAATCAGGACTCTCTCGTCCTCCTTCGCCCGCTTTCTTGTGACCCAGCCCTTGGACTCCAGTTTTTTCAGCAGGGGCGTCAGGGTTCCGGAGTCGAGATACAGACATTCGCCAAGCTCCTTGACATTCATCTGTTTGCGTTCCCACAGAACCATCATGGTAATGTACTGTGTATAGGTCAGATCCAGTTCATCCAGAAATGGCTTGTATTTTTTAACGATCTCCCTGGAACATGCATATAAAGGAAAGCAAAGCTGATTGCCAAGTTTCAGTCCCGCGTACTTATCCTCCATCCGTTCTCGTTCCTTTCCGCCATGCGCGCCGAAGCAGCCGGCACATTCCTGCCAAAAGCGCAATTACATTGCGCACAATTCTTTATGATTTTATCTGAATCACTTCTGCCTGTCAACTTCTGGCATGTTTTTATTCTGCTTTTATTCTGCAATCTCTCCGGAAGCATATTCCAGCACCTTGTGGTACATTTCCGGATATCCCATCCCGGATTGCCGGCTCAGACGCATAACGCTCTCTGCCTCTGGATACACCGTGTGCTTGTTTCCGATCCTGCAGACCTTTATGTCAGCGCTCCCCCAAGGTGTTTCCACAGTCATAATCTGCCGCGGGAGAATGGTGCGGCTGCAGCTGAACTCCCGTATGCCAATCGTGGTTGTATTCTGAAAAATGATCTCTTCGAGCTGTGCCTTATTCTCTGCCACACAAATGACATTCAACACATAAGCCGGACGGTTTTTCTTCATATATGCCGGCGTATAGAAGACGTCTCTGGCGCCGGCTTCCATCAGCAGATCCATGACCGCTCCCAGGGCTTCTCCCGTACAATCGTCAATATTCGTTTCCAGTTTTATGATCTCATCTGTCTGCTCTGCTTCGCGCATGCTGTCATTCCTTTCCGGTTCGATCAGCATAGCGCGCAGAATTCCGGAGGTTGCGTATTCCCGCTTTCCCGCGCCAAGACCCGTCCTCAGAATGCGGAATTTTCCCGGAAGCGTATCTTTCACCTCCAGCGCAGCCAGAATCGCCGCACCTGTCGGGGTAATCAGTTCGCCCTTTACATACCCCAGAATTCCGAAGGGGATCTGATATGTGCTGAGAATCTGCGAGGTCGCCGGTACCGGAATCGGCAGCAGACCATGCTGGCACATAACCGTCCCTGTCCCTTCCGAAAGATCCGTGACAATTACGTCCGTAATACCCAGATTGTCGATGCACACAGCCGTAGCCGCAATATCCATAATCGAATCGACAGCGCCGACTTCATGAAAATGCACCCGCTCGATCGGTTCTCCATGTACCTTGCTCTCCGCCTCGGCAACAATATGGAAGATCTTCAGCGCCAGGTTCAAAGCATTCTCTGTCAGGCATCCTGACCGCAGAATTGTCTCAATCTGCGCCATGTTGCGGCCATGGTGGTGATGGGCATGATCATGATGTGCATGGTCATGGTGTTCGTGGTCATGATGCTCGTGGTCATGATGCTCGTGGTCGTGATGCTCATGGTCGTGATGCTCATGGTCGTGATGCTCGTGATCATGATGTTCGTGATCATGATGTTCGTGATCATGATGCATCTCGCCCGGGTGAAGATATGCCATATCATGATCATGATTCTCATGTTCTTCATCCAGTATCACATTAAAATCACAAGCATCCAAAGCCGACTTTTTAACACGGCTGATCACAACACGAACACCTTCCAGACGCAGACTGTCCAGCGCTTCCTGAAGTACCTCCTGATCCGCCCCAAGGTCCAGCAGGGCACCGACTGTCATATCCCCGCTAATACCGGAGGAAGCATTCAGAACCAGAACCTTTTCACTCATTTCTTCACAATCCTCTCTTTATCTGTCGTTCTGATCTTCTCTGTGAAAATGAATCAGAATCCTCTCTAAAATGTGCCCGCTGATCTGCAGATATCACTCAGACAGCACCGATCGCAATATGGCTTTGTCCTTGCTGTACAAACTTCCCGACCATGTAATACCAGACGATGACAGAAAGCATTGCCCTCCTCCTCAGGTATGATCTCCCATAACTGCATCTCCACTTTCTTCGGATCTTTTTCCGGAGACTTGGGATCTTTTTTATTCTCAACAAGCCCGATTCTGTTCGTAAGACGAATGCAGTGCGTATCTGTCACGATAGCAGGTTTCCCAAACACATCTCCCATCACAAGATTCGCGCTTTTTCTGCCGACACCCGGCAGTTTCAACAGTTCATCAAAGTCATCCGGAACTTTGCCGTTATATTCATGTACCAGTTTTCTCATACACGCGCTGATGTCTCTTGCCTTACTTCTGCCCAACCCGCAAGGGCGGACGATCTCTTCGATCTTATCAGGATCAGCCGCAGCAAGATCGTACATCGTCGGATATTTCTCATATAGGATCGGTACAATCTCATTGACGCGCGCATCCGTGCATTGTGCAGCCAGGCGTACACTCACAAGCAGCTTCCAGGCGTCATCATAATCCAGCG
This sequence comes from uncultured Lachnospiraceae bacterium, assembly GCA_902799015.1. GTDB lineage: Bacteria > Bacillota > Clostridia > Lachnospirales > Lachnospiraceae > Porcincola. The sequence continues at coordinate 37,103 of CADBZI010000024.1, forward strand.
TACAGTCAGCGTCCGGATAAGCCTCTGCAAGTCTTTGTATCACACGCAGGGCCAATTCTTTTTTATTCATCATGCGCACCCTCTCTTACATTGCAGATAAGATAACTATATCACTATCTCAGAACCTTAGCCATTTCTTGTGCCATCTTGCGGCATATCCGATGGTACGAAAAAGCCTCTCATCTTTTACGATGAGAGGCTTCGAGGCGTCAACCAGAATCGAACTGGTGATAGAGGTGTTGCAGACCTTTGCCTTACCGCTTGGCTATGACGCCTTATTATCTGAAATGACCCCTACGGGATTTGAACCCATGTTACCGCCGTGAAAGGGCGGTGTCTTAACCGCTTGACCAAGGGGCCTCATGGTCTAATTCCGTAAGGAATCTACAACCCTTCGGTTAACAGCCGAATGCTCTACCATTGAGCTATCGAGGATGAGTGGAGCACTTAGCTGGTAACGAGCGCTTGCGCGAAGTTAGCAGCTTACGTGCGTACCATGCCGAACCCTTAGTGAGCATGCAATGCGAACTTAGTAGTTCGGCGTTTGTGTAGCACTTCGTACCCTGAAAACTGCATACAAAATATCATATCTCTTCTCTTTATTCAAGACTTTTCAACCAATTCCGTGAGGACAAGCCTGCGACCGATTAGTAACAGTCAGCTCCATACATTACTGCACTTCCACCTCTGTCCTATCTACCTCATTCTCTCTAAGGGGTCT
>CADBZI010000025.1 GCA_902799015.1 uncultured Lachnospiraceae bacterium
ATATGAACCTTGTGGCATTCCAGATCTTGTTCGCGAAATTCCTGGAGTTCTCGACGCGCTCAAAATAGAAACGCATGTCATTGCCGGGCGCATTTCCGGTCACCAGCGTCAGTCTCAGGGCATCTGCGCCGTACTGGTCAATGATCTCCAGCGGATCAATGCCGTTGCCCAGTGACTTTGACATCTTCCGCCCTTTGTCATCCCGCACAAGGCCGTGGATCAGGACGTATTTGAAGGGACTCTTCCCCGTCTGCTCCAGCGCCGAGAACACCATACGGATTACCCAGAAGAAGATAATATCGTATCCGGTTACCAGCACATCCGTCGGATAGAAGTATTCCAGCTCCGGTGTCTTCTCCGGCCAGCCCAGTGTCGAGAACGGCCAGAGCGCGGACGAGAACCAGGTATCCAGAGAATCCTCATCCTGATGGAAATGCGTGCCGCCGCACTTCGGGCACACCCGCGGCGCTCCGCCCTCGCATACAACCATCTCCCCGCATTCCGTGCAATAGTAAGCCGGAATCCTGTGGCCCCACCAAAGCTGGCGGGAAATGCACCAGTCTCTGATATTCTCGAGCCAGTGGATATAGGTCTTGTCAAAATGCTCCGGCACGAAGTTCAGATCCTCCGTCTTCACTGCCGCAAGCGCCGCTTTCGCCATCTCATCCATCTTCACAAACCACTGCGGCTTGATCATGGGCTCCACTGTGGTGTGGCAGCGGTCATGGGTTCCGACCGCATGGGTGTGCGGAACGGTTTTGACCAGAAGGCCAAGCGCATCCAGATCTGCGACGATCGCCTTCCTGGCTTCATAACGGTCCATGCCGGTATACTTCCCGCACAGCTCGTTCATGGTGGCATCATCATTCAGGATATTGATCTCTTCCAGGTTATGGCGCTTTCCAACCTCAAAATCGTTGGGATCATGCGCCGGCGTAATCTTCACGCAGCCTGTTCCGAACTCTTTATCCACGTAAGCATCCGCAATCACGGGGATCTGTCTCCCGGTCAGCGGAAGCTCCAGCGTCTTTCCGACCAGATCTTTGTATCTTTCATCCTCAGGATTCACCGCGACAGCGGTATCCCCCAGCATGGTTTCCGGGCGGGTCGTCGCGATCTCCACGAAGCGGCCCTTCTCTCCGACCACGGGATAATTGATATGCCAGAAGAAGCCGTTCTGATCCACGTGCTCAACCTCTGCATCGGAGAGCGAAGTCTGGCACTTCGGACACCAGTTAATAATCCGGTTTCCCTTATAGATCCACCCCTTTTTGTAGAGCTTGCAGAACACATGCTCAACCGCCGCGGAGCAGCCCTCGTCCATCGTGAAGCGTTCTCTCTCCCAGTCAGCGGAGGAGCCCAGCTTCCGAAGCTGCGTCATGATGCGGCTTCCGTATTCCTTCTTCCAGTCCCAGCAGTATTCCAGGAACTTTTCCCTGCCAATCTCATGCTTGTCAATGCCCTTGTCCTTGAGCATATTCGTGACCCGCACCTCGGTGGCAATCGCAGCGTGATCCGTACCCGGCTGCCACAGCGCCTCATAGCCCTGCATTCTCTTCCAGCGGATCAGAATGTCCTGAAGCGTATTGTCCAGGGCATGTCCCATATGCAGCTGTCCCGTCACGTTTGGCGGAGGCATGACGATGGTGAACGGTTTCCTGTCCGGATTCACCTTCGCGTGAAAATACCCGTTTTTCTCCCAGTTCTGATAGATCTGATCCTCCATCCCGGAAGGGTCATATGTCTTGGCAAGTTCCTTTTTTCTCATCTCATCTACTCCTGGTACATCTTTACAAAAGCGTTCCGATCTGTGCGCAGATCTCTTCTCTGCCGCTTCCTGTCTGCGCGGAAAAAGGAAGCAGAATGCTTCCTTTCGGCGCCTTCAGGCCTTCCCGGATCACCTTGAGCTGTCCGTTGATTTTGCTTTTCTTTACCTTGTCTGCCTTTGTCGCAATCAGGACCGGGGTATACCCGCTCCCGAGGATCCAGTCATACATCTGCCGGTCATTCGCATTCGGCTCGTGACGGATATCCAGCAGGAGAAACACAGCGCGCAGCTGCCTGTCAGCCTTCAGGTAACGCTCGATCATCTTCCCCCATCTGGCCTTCTCATCAAGCGAAACATTCGCATAGCCGTAGCCGGGGAGATCAACCAGCTGAAATACCACGCTCTCCTCCGCCTGCCTGCCGGATTCTTTTGCCTGAGCGGAGAAATCCTCCGTCAGACCGGAGTCCGCCGGCATCGCGGCCGGTCTTTTGATCAGCGCGTCAATCTCATAGAAATTGATGGTTCTTGTCTTTCCCGGCGTCTCTCCGACACGTGCCAGACGCTTGCGCTGCATCAATGCATTGATCAGAGAGGACTTCCCGACATTCGATCTTCCGGCAAAGGCAATCTCGGGAAGCACGGACTCCGGCAGTGTGCTCGTATATCCGCATACTGTTTTCAGTTCGGCACTTCTTATTTTCATGCGTTTCCTGTCTCTCAGGCTGTCTCTTCCAGGGACTTCTTTCCTCTCTTGCGGGGCTGCTTTTCCTCTTCCGCAATCAAAGCCTGGTCATAGATCAGCTTCGGCTTCTCCTCCCCGTCGATCGCTTCCTTCGTCATCACGCAGCCTGTGATCTGATCCTGGCCGGGAATCTCGAACATGACATCAAGCATGGCGCCTTCTATGATCGACCGAAGACCTCTGGCTCCGATCTTGCGCTCAATCGTCTTATCCGCAATCCGGCAAACCGCATCCTGCTCAAAGGTAAGCTCCACGCCATCCAGCTCAAACAGCTTCTGGTACTGGCGAATAATCGCGTTCTTCGGTTCGGTCAGGATGCGGATCATGGCATCCCGGTCCAGCGCGTTCAGACTCACCACGATCGGTACACGGCCGATAAACTCCGGAATCAGTCCGAACCGAATCAGGTCCTGGGGAAGCACATTCTTCAAAAGCTCTCCGATGTTCTCCTCGCGTTTCTCCGTAATCTCGGCAAGGAAGCCCATCGACTTCGTATCCATCCTGTTCTCGATGATCTTTTCGAGTCCCTCGAACGCGCCGCCGCAGATAAAGAGAATGTTGGTCGTGTCGATCTGAATCAGTTCCTGGTGCGGATGCTTTCTCCCGCCCTGCGGCGGCACGGAGGCAACCGTACCCTCGATGATCTTTAAAAGTGCCTGCTGCACGCCTTCTCCGGAGACATCCCGGGTGATGGATACGTTCTCGCTCTTACGCGTGATCTTATCAATCTCATCGATATAGATGATTCCCCTCTGTGCCCTTTCGATGTCATAATCGGCAGCCTGAATCAGCTTCAGCAGAATATTCTCCACATCCTCGCCGACATATCCTGCCTCTGTCAGGGAAGTCGCATCCGCAATCGCAAACGGAACATTCAGCATCCTGGCAAGCGTCTGCGCAAGATATGTTTTGCCGGATCCGGTCGGCCCCAGCATCAGAATGTTGCTCTTCTGAAGCTCCACCACATCGCCGACGGACTGGGCAGTATTGGCAAGAACCCGCTTATAATGATTGTACACCGCGACAGACAGCGTCTTCTTCGCCTCTTCCTGTCCGATCACGTACTCGTCCAGAAAGGCCTTGATCTCCTTCGGCGTACGCAGATTAATCTCACTCTGCGCAAGCTGCATATCCTCTTCCGCCAGCTCGTCCTCCACAATCTCGGAACAGACGTCAATACATTCGTCACAGATATATACTCCACCCGGTCCGGCAATCAGCTTACGCACCTGATCCTCTGTCTTGTTGCAGAAGGAACACCTGACTTTTTCAAAATTCTTTCCCGCCATATTTCCCCTTACGCTTTATGATTCAGCACAACCAGGGATGCACGCATCCCTGGCCTGTTATGACAAAAACTCTTTATCTGGATGTTACAACCTGGTCGATCAGACCATACTCCATTGCCTCTTCGGCACTCATCCAGTGGTCACGCTCCGTGTCGCGCTCAATGACCTCAAGCGGCTGTCCGGTGTTTTCCGCCAGATACTGATTCAGCCTGCGCCTGGTCTCAATAATCTGCTCCGCCTGGATCTTGATATCGCTCGCCTGTCCCTGCGCACCGCCGGAAGGCTGGTGGATCATAATCCGGGAGTTCGGAAGCGCGTATCTCTTTCCCTTTGTACCTCCCGCCAGGAGAAATGCGCCCATGCTGGCAGCCATGCCGATGCAGGTTGTGGAAACATCACACTTGATGTAACGCATCGTATCGTAGATCGCCCAGCCGGCGGATACCGATCCGCCCGGGCTGTTGATATACAGGTGAATATCCTTGTTCGGATCCTCCGATTCCAGGAACAGAAGCTCCGCAACAATGATGTTCGCGGATACATCCGTGACTTCCTCTCCCAGGAAAATGATCCTGTCCTTCAGAAGCCTGGAATAAATATCATAGGATCTCTCTCCCCGTGAAGTCTGTTCAATCACATATGGGATCAATGGCATATCAGTTCTCCTCCGGATTCTCCTCGAGATCGACGCTCTCTTCCTCAGGCATCTCCACCTCAACCGCATTCTCGGCAATGATCTTCACTGCCTCCTGGATCGCCAGATCCTGCTTCATCTGAGCCCTGGATTCCTCTCCCATCAGATCATAGAGCTTCTCTTTCTCCATGTTGTACGCTTCTGCCATCTTTTCCACTTCTTCATCCAGCCGCTCATCGGAGATCTCGATATTCTCAGCCTTCGCAACCGCCTCAAGAAGCAGACTGTTCTGGATGCGCTCGAGTGCCTGCGGCTTCATCTGCTGCGCAAGCGTCTGCTCATTCATGCCGGTGATCTGCATATACTGCTGCATGTTCATGCCCTGGGACTGAATTCTCTGGGCAAACTCGTTAACCAGCGTCTGAGCCTGCTCTTCGACCATCGCATCCGGGATATCCATGCTGGCATTCTTCAGAGCTGCGCGCACCGCCGCGCTCTCATTCTCGGACTTTAACGCCTTCTCCTTGCGCTCACGGATCTTCTTCTCTACATCCGCCTTGTACTCCTCCACAGTGTCAAACTCGGAGACATCCTGTACAAAATCATCATCCAGTTCCGGCACCTGATGCTCGGAGATGCTGTTAACCTTGCACCGGAAAACGGCAGGCTTGCCCTTGAGCGCCTCGGCGTGGTAATCCTCCGGGAAGGTGACATTGACATCAAATTCTTTCCCGATGTTCTTGCCGATGATCTGGTCTTCAAATCCGGGGATGAAGGAACCGGATCCGATCGTCAGATCAAAGTCCTCCGCCTTGCCGCCGTCAAATCTCTCGCCATCCACAGTGCCGTCAAAATCAAGCTTGATGCGGTCCTTGTCTTTTACCGGGCGGTCATCCACATCGAGGTCACGCGCGTTCTGCTCTCTCTCGCGGTCGATGTCCGCCATGATCTCCTCTTCCGATACGGTAACCTCCTTCTTCGGAATCTCCACTCCTTTGTACTGTCCGAGGGTAACCTCCGGTCTCAGTGCAACGGTCGCGGTATAGATGAACGGCTTTCCTTCCTCGATCTGCTTGATATCAATCTGCGGGCTCGACACGATCTTCTCGCCGCTTTCCTTCGCCGCGTCACTGTAAGTCGTCTGGAAAATCAGATTCGCCGCTTCCTCAAAAAAGACCTGCGCGCCATAGAGCTTCTGAATCATCCTGCGCGGTGCCTTTCCCTTTCTGAATCCGGGAATCACAATACTCTTCTTCTGTCTCTGATATGCCTTCTCGATCGCCTCGACGAACTTCTCCGCCGGAACCTCAATCGTCAGGACTGCCATGTTATTGTCTTTTTTCTCAACTGTTACGCTCATGAAATCTTGCTCCTTACATTGGATATCGTTATCTGGTCTGGCCCGGGACGCACGATGCAGAATCCCCTATGCAGCCGTTTAATCAGTATAACACAGGGATATGTCGAATACAATTTGAAAATTATGCTTCTATCCCTGAAACACGATCGATTCCCTGATCTTTTCAGACTGCTCCTTCCCCTGAAGAAGCTCGATGATCTTCAGGGCAAATGGAATCGCGGTTCCGACGCCGCGGCTCGTTACAAACTGTCCGGATACCTCCACCTCCTGCTCTGTGGTCACGGCTCCGGTCAGGTATTCCTCACACCCCGGATAGCAGGTCGCAGTGTGCTCCTTCAAAAGCCCCAGTCCGCCCAGAACTCTGGGAGCCGCGCAGATCGCGCAGATCAGCGTGTTCCGGCCCTCTGCCGCTTTCAGGATCCCGGCCAGCGTCTCATCGCCGATCAGATTCAGCGTCCCCGGCATTCCGCCCGGCAGGATGAGTGCGTCCGCGTCTTTCACATCTGCATCCTCGATCGGCACATCTGCCCGGAAAGAAATCCCGTGCGATCCCTGAATGGTCAGATCTTTGCCGACCGCACAGATTATGACCTCAATCCCGGCCCGGCGAAGCAGATCCACCTGGGTCAGGCATTCGATTTCTTCTACGCCCTGTGCAGCGAAAATGTAAGCTTTTTTCATTGGTATTCCCCTTTCTTTCTATTCTTATCTTATCCCTGTGCTTCTGCACATAGAAGATGTATAAATATTATCTTATGTGCAAGTCTTATTTTGTAAATAAAAAGTTATTAATTTGTTGCATACCCAGTAGACATTCCTCTTCTCTTGTGCTAATGTAACGATGTTTAGTAAGTTCAAAAAAACGATGTCGGTGGCGTTGCCCGGAAGGAGGTTCCATTATTATGACCAGGCAAAGATCCAATCAATATAAGCAGCTTGGGCTTACAATTGCCTACTATAGAAAACTCAAAGGCATTACCCAGCAGGCGCTGGCTGAAGCTGTGAATCTCAGCCGCACCCATATCAGCAATCTGGAAGCGCCGAATATGCCTACCTCCATCTCTTTAGAGAAGCTTTTCGATATTGCAGATGTACTGAATGTCCCGGTTAAGAATTTCTTTGATTTTCGTGACTGATCCTTACGGATGGCAGGCTTTTTTGCTTCCGGAGAATCCTGCAAAATAGTCTGATAGAAAAAGGTGCCCCGATGGGGCGCCTTTTTCTGTCCATTCTTACACTTCGTGGAAGATGACCTTCAAAACCTGCTCCGCGTTCATCTGCCGCAAGCCTTCCGGGTCACTCATAACACTGTTCTTGGTATCGATATACCAGCTCATCTTGCTGTATCTGGTCAGGTAGGACTTGTTCCTTCTGACATCCTTAAATTTCGCCATCCACTGCGGGAAGTACCGTCTCATATACTTTCTCGCAAGCTTCCATGCCTGGCTCTTCTTTTTTCCCTTCCGGCTGACCGTTCCGTTGATCATAACGCCCTTGGGGCTGGAATGCACCAGAACAACGCTGCCGTCCGCACATCTTCCGATCACGATATACACGTGGCCGGCCGCAAGACTCATGATATCGCCCGCCTGGTGGACCTTGAACTTTCTCGCTCCGGTATATGCTCCCCATCCCCAGTTTGCATAGGTCCTTGTCATATGCTCCGCAAGCATGGTAAAGCTTCCCTGCCCGCTCTCGGTATGGAACGTATTGTAAAGAACCCATCCGACATACCCGGAGCAGTCCAGGCCATTGCGATACTGCCATCTTGTATTTTTGTAATTGTAGGAGGAAGTCTGCTTGTTGAAAAACTTTTCCCACTGAGGAGAAACGCCGATCATTGTCATCTCGGGGCCCTGATGTCCGCCGCCCCAGATGTACACGGTCCTGCCAACCGGCATAAGTGCCACTTCCAGAAGATGGCGGATCGTAGACTTCTGGATCATATATCCCTTCGAGTCATAGAAATCGCCGTCCTCGTCATACCCGTTCTTAATTTTATTTTGCTTTTTCTTCTTCACAGTCGTTTCTGTCTGAGTCGTCTGGGTGGTTTCTGTCTGAGTGGTTTCGTCCGCAAAGGAAACCGACGCAGGCATTGTCAGGCACAAAATAAGCAGTAATACAAGTCCCTTCAGGTTCAATCTCTTTTCCATCTCTTCTTTCCTCTCCTCTCCATCCGGACAGAATTTCCCGTATAGCCGCCGCACCTGACTTCCTCGTCGTAACGGTTCGTAACGCAAATTTAACAAAAGTGTAACATATTTCTCCCGTTCCGAAAACCCCTTTTTCTTTGTCTATAATGACGAAAATGAATCCGCCGGAACCATCTTTTGTCTGCCAATCTCAGCTTGTGCAGATAAGTTCGATCAAATGTAACAAAATATATCTCAAAAATCACAAGCTTTTCTATTTGCATTTCGTATGCCCTGCGAATAAGATAGTCCGTGGGTGGGCGAAAGCTCTTATTCATAAGAGGCTGCCGGCACCACCGACAGGCAGGGCCGGCAGCTTCCCACCCATCAAACAGGCTCCCGTAACCGGGAGCCCTTTCTTCTCTTTCTTCAGAAATCAGGAGCAGAATGCCTTCAATTCCCGGTACACTCTGCTGACCGGGAGGCCGACAATGTTGAAATAATCCCCTTCAATCCGGGTCACATGTTTGCAGAACGCGCCCTGAATGCCATAAGCGCCTGCCTTGTCCAGCGGTTCGCCGGAGTCGACATAGGAAGCAATCTCCTGCTCGGTAAGGTGATCGACATGTACCGTGCTGACCTCGGAAAAGGTGCGCACGCGCTCATTTCCGTCGATTCTTCCGTGAAGCGTCACTCCGGTACAGACATGATGCGCTCTTCCGGACAGCATACGGAGCATTCGTTTCGCGTCCTCGGGGCCGGCAGGCTTTCCCAGGATCACTCCATCTATGAAAACCACCGTATCCGCACCGATCACCGCGAAGTCATCCTCCGATGTGATCCTGCCGCACACCTCCTGTGCTTTTTTTGCGGAGAGCAGTTCTACCAGCGTACGTGGATTCGTCTGTGCCACATCCTCGTTGGCCCCGGATACCATCACTTCATGAAAGAGTCCGGCCGTATTCAGAAGCTCATCTCTTCTGGGAGACGCCGACGCGAGGATCAGCCTTAGTTGTTCAGGTTTCATCCTTTTCCTCCTGCTGCCCGGAAGTCTCCCCGGGTGATTCTTCCTGCGCCTGCTTTGAAGTCTCCTCCGACACTTCCGAGGTCTTCTCCGGGGCTCCTTCCGCCGGGATCACCCGTTCCTGTTCCGCGTTCTCCGCCATCATCTGAGCCAGCGTCCTGGCAGAGATTGCTTCTTCTTCCGCGTCCGTCAGGTCCTCATTCGTGATCGTCTTCATATCCTCAAGAGAAGGATCCTTCATCGCCGCAATCCTGCCGGCCTGGTTGGTGATAATCTCCTCAAACAGATTCCGGACCGCTCTGGCATTCGCGAAATTCTCCGGGGAGGACAGTTTCATGAGAGACAGCTTCTCCCTGACATGGCCCCGCGCGTCCTCCTGGATGACATAATCATATTTTTTGCAATTCAGATCGAAGATTGCCATCAGTTCATCGATCGAGTAATCCGGAAATTCAATATATTTATTGAACCGGCTCTTCAGGCCCGGATTGCTGTTGATAAAAGTCTCCATCGGCTGCGTATAGCCGGCAACAATCACAATCAGGTCATCCCGGTGATCTTCCATCGCCTTCAAGATGGTATCGATCGCTTCCTGCCCGAAGTCTTCATTCTTTGCGGCAAGTGTATACGCTTCATCAATAAACAGGACGCCTCCGAGCGCATTCTGGATCTGCTCCTGTGTCTTAATCGCTGTCTGCCCGACATATCCCGCAACGAGGCCGGAACGGTCAACCTCAACCAGCTGTCCCTTCGACAGGATCCCGATCTGGTTGTACAGCTTTGCCAGAATTCGGGCAACCGTTGTCTTTCCTGTCCCGGGATTGCCTGTGAATACAAGGTGAAGAGAAACCGGAACCGACTTCAGCCCGGCATCCTTTCTGGCCTTCTGAATCCTGGCAAAGTCGGTCAGTTCCTTCACATCATGCTTAATCTTCTCCAGGCCGACCAGGTTGTTCAGCGTTTCCATCGGATCTTCCTGCGGCTCTTCCTTCACCGTCGGTGCCTGGGCGCGCTTCGGTGCCGGACCTGTTGCAGCCTCGACCGGAGCTTTGGGCATATCACCGCAAGCCTTCGAAGATTCTGCAGCACCGGCAGCAGCAGAAGATGCCTTTCCGCTCTCCTGTCCTGCGGAAGATGAAGTTCCCGCTGACAAAGGTCCCCCGAAGAAATCACTGTACAGGCTGGCGGCAAGCTGCCTTCTTGTCTCCTGTATCTGGCGAATCATCTCATCTGTGTCTTCTTTTTTTCCCTTTCCCATCGCTTCTCTCCGATCCCGCTGTCGTCTGTCACCGCTTAATACTTCCGGTTTCTGATCTTGTCCGCTGCCTGGGCGGTCAGTTCCCCCGGTGTCTTTACTTCCGTAACCAGCCCTGCTTTGCGAATCGCGCTCAGCGCGCGCTCCTCATCGGCAGCCTTCACGTAGACAGCATAGACTTCTCTGTCAACCCTGCCTTTTTTTCCGAAATTTCTCGGATCCATCGCACTGTATCCGCCGACCGGAATATCTTCCTGCTCGTAATGGGAGCACTTATTCCACACGCCTGCCGCATCCAGCGCCTCTTTGATCTTTTCCTGTGTCTCCCGGTCTCTTTTGCGGTAAACCGGCACCTTTTTTTCAAACATAACGGCAGCTGTCCTACCCTTCTTCTCTCGCCTGATTGGCAGCGTCCTGCTTAGCAGTCTGCGCCTCATCGGCCGCATCCTGCGCCTGATTGGCGGCATCCTCTACTGCAGTCTGCGCCTGATTGGCGGCGTCCTGCTTAGCAGTCTGCGCCGGATTGGCCGCGTCCTGTGCCTGCGAAGCATCCGTCTTAGCGCCGGATGCTTCTTTTTCCGTCTCCGCGCTCTTCGCGGTTTCTTCTCCCGCGGCGCCGGAGTCCGGGAGCGTATATCCTGCCCGCTTCATTCCGGTCACAAATGCTTCCTCACTCATCCCGAGCCGTTCGGCAGCAACCTTCGTACCGTACAGTCCCGCCATGACATCCTCATAGCGTTCCTTCAGCCTGGCCTGTTCCGCGCTGCGCGTGGCTGCCAGCGCGAGCTCCTTTGCTTTCTCTACAAGGACCTCCTCCGCCTGAACCATGCTGATTCCTTCCTCCTCAGGCACAGACTCCTCCTGTGCAGGATTACCGGAAGCATGGTCTGCGGATACCGGTCCTGCAAACGTGCTGTCCCGCTCTTCTCCCGTCGGAATCGCAAGCGCTTTCTGCTCCGCCCGGATCGCCAGCAGCTGGATCAGCTGCATCAAAACGCCCGTAGCAGCGATCACCAGAGGAAGGAGGTTTAAAATCTGTGCTTCGGTAAGCTTCTCCCTCACCCAGGGGATCTTACCCACCGGCAGAAACGCGTCGCACAAGAGTCCCAGAACAACGCCCCCTTCCAGCGCGGTCAGCACAAACTTCAGTTTTTTCGCCAGAAGCGCAAAGAGCAGACCCGCCGCGGCAGCGATCACCAGGGTCCAGATTCTGCCTTTTCCCGCAGTCACCTTCAGATGGAAGTATTCCGGCAGAAGATATGCCGAGACAACTGTGCCGAACACGAACCCGGCAGCAAACTGAAAGACCCGCTCCAGGAATGCATACAGAAAACCACCCCCCATGCCGGCAAGACCTGCGTAAAGAAACGCCTGATTCAGCGGCAGGGAGTATTCTGTGGTAAGAACCAGCAAAACCATACAAAAAACACTGGCCGCTCCTGCGCCAAACCGTGCAGCGCGCTTCATCTTCAATCCCCACCAGCAGGAAAGCACGCTGACGCCCACAAGGAGTACCAGCACTCCAACCACAACCGCCTGCATCCAGACAGCCATTCCAAGAAATGTATTCTTCCAGTCCCGCAGTGCGGAGGGGTTCAGCCTTCTCACCGCAAGGTCCAACAGCTTCCAATTCATATTCTACCTCACCATCCATACATCATGGTTGGGGTCAAAACAATTTGACCCCAACCATCATTATATGCTCCCGGACAGTAAAACAAAAGGGAGGAAATTCAGTTTCCGGCAAAGTCTACACGATGCAGTGGCGCGGACAGTTATCTCTGCACTGACCGCAGTCATTGCATTTTTCATAGTCAATGACAGGGAATCCGCCGCTGTTGTCAATCGCGCCCTGTGGACATTCTCTTGCGCATTTCCCGCAGGAAATGCACCCGATCTTGCAGTTTTCGGTGACCGGCTTGCCCCTGAGCGGATTCATACATCCGATGTGCGACGCCCGGAAATAGGGAACCTCAATGATAATCCCTTTCGGGCAGGTATTGATGCATTTGCGGCAGTCAAGACACTTCTCTTCATCCACCACAGCTACGCCGCGTACGATGGAAATTGCGCCATACTCACACATTCTGGTACAGTCCCCGCAGCCGATGCAGCCATACGAGCAGGACTTCGGGCCGCCCTGAGGCGCAAGCGCCATCGCGGCACAGGTCTTCGGTCCGGTATACTCATATCGGTCAAAGGTGTGATTGCAATCTCCGCTGCAGCGGACAAACGCGACATTGCGCACAACCCGCTCACTCTTTCCGCCGATGATCCACTTGATCTGGTTCGCGACCGGCTCCTGTCCAACCACACACGCATTTGCCGGGGCTTCTCCCCTGACCAGGGCGGCGGCCAGAGCGTCGCATCCGGAATAGCCGCAGGCTCCGCAGTTCGCGCCGGGAAGAATCTCCCGGATATCCTTTTCCTGCTGATTCACTTTTACCGCAAATACCTTGCTCGCGAATCCGAGAAATACACCCACAAACAGACCGACCGATCCGATCATGATTGCGGCAAACAGCATCTGTGTCATGCCTGATTCCTTCCTTCTTTGTATTGATTCGGCACCCTTTACGGCCGGCGTCAGGCCGGAACGGCTGCCTTTTTCTCTCCGTCCTTACTTGATCCCTGCGAAACCGAAGAAAGCGATACTCATCAGCGCGGCGGTAACCATAACAATCGGGAATCCCCGGAACGGACGGGGGATCTCATTGTCCGCCATCTTTTCTCTCAGATACGCCATGATCACGATCGCGACCCAGTAGCCGATGGCGGTGGCCAGACCGTAGACGGTACCGATGAAAATGTCATAATCCTTCTGGACATTCAGAAGCGCGACGCCCAGCACCGCACAGTTGGTTGTGATCAGCGGCAGGTAGATGCCCAGCGCCTCGTAAAGAGAGCGCATATACTTCTTCAGGAACATCTCCACAAACTGCACAAGTGCGGCTACGATCAGAATGAACACGATGGTTCTGAGATATTCCAGATGAAACGGAACCAGCACCAGATGGTACAGGACGCCGCACACGAAGCTGGCCAGCGTCAGGACAAAGGTCAGAGCGCCGCCCATTCCGCTGGCAGTTTCCGTCTTCTGGGAAACGCCAAGGAAAGAGCAGATCCCGAGGAACTGGCTCAGCACTACATTATTCGCGAGGATCGTCGTAACGACCAGCATCAGCATTGCGGAAAATGACATCATCTTCTCCCTTCCTGGCTGCCTTTGGCTGCCTCAACCGCAGGCTTGCCTCCGCATCCCTTTACTCTCGGACAGCTGCGGCAATCCCCGCAGACAAACTTTCCTGTCGGATCCCACTCGTCCTCTCTTCTCGCGGCGCCGATCTTCAGCCGGTTCATGACCGCGACAAACATCGCCAGAACCAGGAACGCGCCGGGAGCCAGAACAAAGATACTGATCGGTTCATACGCAGCGGGCATCACCTGAAATCCCGCCAGCGTTCCGCTGCCCAGAAGCTCGCGCACCGCGGCGACGACAATCAGGGCGACGGTAAATCCCAGTCCCATGCCCAGTCCGTCCGCAAGGGAGGGCAGGGGACCATGCTTGCCGGCATAAGCCTCGGCGCGTCCCATGATGATGCAGTTGACCACGATCAGAGGGATGTAAACGCCCAGAGACTCATACATCTGAGGCAAAAAGCCCTGCATCAGAAAGTCAACGATCGTCACAAACGATGCGATGATGACGATGTAGGACGGCATCCTCATCCGCTCGGGAATGATCTTTCTCAACAGAGAGATGAAAAGATTCGACATCATCAGGATCGCTGTCGTGGAAAGTCCCATACCGATGGCATTGGTCACCGAGGTTGTCGTTGCCAGCGTCGGGCACATTCCCAGGACAAGCATGAAAACCGGATTCTCAAAATAGATTCCGTTCACGACTCTTTCCTGAACAGAGTCCTTCCTCAGGTAGATGTACCGGCTCAGGTCAAAACGACTTTTCCTGCGATCCGGATCAATCAATTCTCCGGGGTTTTTCCTGCTCATTCTGATTCCTCCTGCATAGCCTGCTCGGTACCGCTTTCCGTCTGTGGCTGCGCCTGGCCGGACCGGGTGATCTGCCCGGCCGCGATCAATGCGGCATTGACATCATCCGTCACGGCCGAGGTTGTGATGGTACAGCCGCTGATTGCATCAATCTCATAAGGCTGCGCTGCACCGTCTTTGACGTAGACAATCTGTTCTCCTTTTTCCAGCTTCCTGTCAGAGAACTGGTTCATGAATGCCTCGTCCTTCGCGCGCATGCCCATGCCTGCCGTCTCGGACAGAGAGAGGAAGGAAATCCCCTCAATTGTCATCGATCCGTCACCATCCGTCGCGATGCCGCACATCAGCTCAACGTCACCGCCGTACCCGTCCGGATCGACCACTGTAAAGACATAACCGGCCGGAGAATGATTCTCATCGTAGGCGGTATCAATCCGCGTGACCTTCGTCGCGGCGATTCCGGCATCCTCCAGCGCCTGGGGGATTGCGGCGGGAATGGCCTCTCCCTCGTCCTGGCTGGAAGAATACTTCGTTTCGAAGCTCTTCGCGCTGCGCATGACCATGCGCTGCGCAGCAACCCTTGCGTCTTCCTGTGCTTTTGCGATCGGATCCTTCGTAATCCCATAGGCAATGCCCAGAAGCAGTCCTGACACAAGCGTAATCATCACCAGAATCGAGATATCCTTCCCGATGCTGTCCTTTTTCTCCGCCTCCTTCGTGGAAACGCTCCTGTAATCCTGACCGGTATAGATCTCATCGGAAGGCGGGTTGGTGATGGCAGGATCTGTTCCGGATTTGGCAGGTGACGGAAAAGGAATTCCCTTATTCTCCTGCTCATTCCATGCTTTGTTCTCCGTCTGGCTCATGCATCTTTCTCCTTCTTACCAGCCGCTTTCAGCCGCCTGGCTTCTTTCTTCTTCTGCCGCATCAGGCGTCTGTTTTCCCTGTTCAGCCGTACCATGCCCGCCGCAACAGGCCTTGTATACTGTTCGATCACCGGCACCAGGAGATTCATGAATATGATCGAGTAGGAAACTCCCTCCGCGCCGCTTCCGATCAGGCGGAACACCCAGGTCAGAAAGCCGAGCGCGCACCCGAACACAATCTGCCCGCGCGCCGTGATCGGAGACGTCACATAATCCGTTGCCATAAACCATGCGCCCAGCATCAATCCGCCCGCGCACAGCTGCTGCAGGGTATACAGAACAGGATCCTGATATCCCCGCACGATTGCGGTGATCAGCGTCAGGACCGCGAAGCAGCCCAGATAGCTCCCCGGGATCCGGATCCGGATGACTCTCATGGTCAGAAGGAAGATCCCGCCGATCAGAAGCGCGATCGCACTGACTTCTCCGATGCATCCCATGCAATTTCCAAACAGCAGCGCCTTCAGGTCAAAGGTTTGACCGGCTTTGAGATAGGCAAGAGGCGTTGCTCCGGAGAGCGCGTCTGTCGTCGCCGGAACCTCTGTCACCAGCTTCCATACTCCCCTGCCCCCGGTAAAAGTTGTCATCTTTGCCGAAAAAGAGATCAGCAGAAAGCATCTTGCTCCGAGCGCCGGATTCATAAAGTTCTTTCCAAGGCCGCCATAGAGCTGCTTGATCACAATGATCGCGAACACGCTGCCCAGACAGGGAATCCACAGATCAATCTGCGGCGGCATATTCATCCCGATCAAAAGGCCTGTAACGGCAGCGGATCCGTCCCGGATGGTGCTCTCTTTGTGCAGTAATTTTTCATAGAAGTATTCCGCAGCCACAGACGATGCCGTCGACACGACAAGGACCAGAAGGGCATGCAGACCAAAGGAAAGTACTCCCATCACACAGGCCGGCATAAGCGCGGCGATCACCAGAGACATGATCTTTCCTGTTGTCATCATTCCCCTCGTATGCGGGGATGCGGAAACCTGTAGCTTCGGATTCATAGATTCTCCTTTTTGCTATCTTGCCTTTCTTCTCGCTGCAAGAATTGTCTGCCTTCCCTGATTCACCAGGGCCGCCAGAGGTCTTCCCGCCGGACAGCTCCAGGAACAGGAGCCGCAGTTGACACACTCCAGTCCATAGTTCTCTTCAAACTTCTCCATCTGCTTCTTCTGGACCATATCCGCCAGATGGCTCGGCACCAGACGGGCAGGACATGCATCCACACATCTGCCGCAATTGATGCAGGCCGTCTCTTTGTACCTGGATACCAGGTCATACCGGAAAGCCGTGAGTGCGCTGGAGGTCTTCGTGACAACCTGGGAAAAATCACTCTGCGCAAATCCCATCATGGGTCCGCCTGCGATCAGCTTCTCCGGTGTCTGAAGAAATCCGCCTGCCTTCTCAACAATCTCTCCGAACGCAACTCCGGTCGGCACATAAAAGTTTTCCGGATTCACCACGGCATCTCCGGAGATTGTCAGAAGTCTGCGATACAGAGGCTGTCCGAGAAAAACTGCCTCAAAGATCGCGAATGCCGTACTGACGTTGATCACAATACAGCCCGCATCCGCCGGCAGCATTCTGGAATTGACATCCCTGCTGGTGATTGCCTTGATCAGACTGCGCTCGGCACCTTCCGGATATTTGGTCCTGCACGGCGCAACATAGATATTCTCTTCCCTGCCAAGTGCCTCCGTCAGAATACGGATCGCCTGCGGTTTATTGTCCTCAATGCAGAACACACCCTTCGCGCTGCCAAAGAGCTTCAGCACTGCCTTCAGCCCGGCGATCAGTTCCCCCGGACGGTCACACATCAGGCGGTAATCGCAGGTGACATAGGGTTCACACTCGGATCCGTTCACCAGAATAAAATCAATCTTCTCCGGATCCGCGGGGGACAGCTTGACGTGCGTGGGGAAGCCCGCCCCGCCCATTCCGACGATTCCGGCGCTGCGGATTCTTTCCAGTATCTCCTTCTTGTCAAGCTTTGCCAGGCGCTCGTCCGGACGGATCAATTCCAGTGCCTCGGCGGCCGGCCGCGTCACCAGGTTATATTCTGCTCTTTCTGAGCGGCTTGCCTGGCGCAGAGCACTGTAGGCCTCCATCCCGGGCAGAGCGTCAAAGGGAACCTTCTCATGCTCGAAATCATTCTGCACAATGACAGCGTCCGTCACTGCACCCGTGACCGTTCTTCTCTTCTCGATCCCCTTCACGGTTCCGGATACAGAGGAAAACACAGGCGCTGAAACAAAGCCTCCTGCCTCGGCAATCATCTGCCCCTCCAGTACCCGGTCGCCTTTTTTTACAATGCACTTCGCAGGCGCTCCGATGTGCTGGGACAGCAGAAAGGTGAGTTCCGCACCCGCTTCCAGAACCCGTACCGGCTTTTCCGCCGTCAGTTCCTTTCCGTCATACGGATGAACGCCACCCCTGAACGTAAACTTTCTCACTCTCAATTCCTCCTTCTTCCATAACGCAGTTTTGGAAGTTGACTTACGGATGCCGATTTTGTAATCTCTTTTTACTCACAAAAACCGGCTCCCTGAGGGCTTGCAGATATTTGGTAATAGTATCTTCATATTATGTCATAACGGTTTGTGCGGTGCAAACGATTTTCCCCGTTTTGGAAGTTTCGCATAAAAAGAGACCGGCAGAGAGGACTCTGTCGGTCATTTTCCAAGTAGATTCCGGCTCAAGTCTGTGCTTCAGAAGATTCCCTGCGCCATCATCGCATCCGCCACGCGCTCGAAGCCTGCAATGTTAGCGCCTGCCACCAGATTGTAGCCCAGGCCGTTGCGCTCGGCGGCCGCAACCGAATCCTGGTAGATCCGCTCCATAATCCGGTGAAGCTGCGCGTCAACCTCCTGCTTTGTCCAGAACAGCCGCTCGGAATTCTGGCTCATCTCCAGTCCGCTGACCGCCACACCTCCGGCATTGACTGCCTTGGAAGGCGCGACAATCATATCCGGCTGATCCATCAGATAGCGCAGCGCGTCATTGGTGGTCGGCATGTTGGCCACCTCGATATAGTAACGAATCCCATTCTTTACGATCTTTTCGGCACTGTCCATGTGAACGTCATTCTGCATCGCAGACGGCATGACGATGTCTGCCTTGACCCCCCATGGCTTTTCGCCTGCACAAAATTCCACGTCAAACCGGTCCGCGTAATCCTGCACGCGGTTGCGCCCCGAATTCCTCATCTCAACCAGATAGTCGATCTTCTCTTTTCCGCACACGCCGTCCGGATCATAGACATAGCCGTCCGGGCCAGACAGCGTGATCACCTTTGCGCCAAGTTCCTGCGCCTTGCGGCAGATCCCCCACGTGACGTTCCCGAAGCCGGCGCAGGAGATGGTCTTCCCCTTCAGCGTCTCGTTATCGTGTCTGAGCACGTTCTCCAGGTAGTAAACCGATCCGAAGCCGGTTGCCTCCGGGCGGATCAGGCTGCCGCCGTAAGAGAATCCTTTTCCCGTAAAGGTTCCGTTCTCAAAGTTCCCTTTCAGCCTCCGGTATTCTCCGAACATATAGCCGATCTCCTTGCCGCCGACCCCCATATCGCCGGCCGGTACATCCGTATCCGGACCAATGTAACGGTACAGCGCCTGGATAAAGCTCTGGCAGAACCGCATAATCTCATCGTCCGACTTACCCGCCGGATCAAAATCCGACCCTCCCTTGCCGCCGCCCATGGACAGGCCGGTCAGGCTGTTCTTGAAGGTCTGCTCGAACGCCAGAAACTTCATGATGCTCGGCGTGACATTCTTCTGAAAACGGATCCCTCCCTTGTAGGGGCCGATCGCGCCGTTAAACTGGCAGCGGTATCCGTTCTGGGTGTGGGCACAGCCTTTATCATCCTGCCAGACAACCCGGAACGAAAACATTCTCTCCGGCTCCACCATCCGGCCGAGCAGATCCGCTCTCTCATACTCCGGATGGCGCTCCACCACAGGATCCAGCGAGGACAGAACCTCCTCGACAGTCTGGCAGAATTCCGGCTCATACGGATACTTTTCTTTTACTCTTCCAATGACTTTCTCAATGTAACTATTCATCGTTTTCCCCCTTTAAGAGATGAGTTGTGGATCGCATGTGGAAAAGTATCAGCATACGTTGTATACTATGTAGTAGTATAGCACAGGTTCAAACAAATCGGGTGAATCCATGACAAATCGTTTGGAAAAAAGACTGACTGATCTGATCTTTGGCTCGGCTCAAGGCACAAGCATCGTGTTCTCGCTCAGCGACCTGTCTGATTTTTCGTCAATCCTGTCCGCTTTCACGGCATATGCCCGTCAGACCGGGAAGAAGATCGTGCGCATCCGTTTTGTCCCCGATGCAGATTCCTCCCCCGGGACGGCTTCTGCCCCCGGCCCGGCCTTGTCGCCTGATGTACCTTCTGTGTCTGATCCGTCTTCCGCCCCATATCCGGCCTCAGAAGACGCCTTGCGGAAAGAGAATTCCCCTTTCTTTGAGGAGATTCCCGTCCGTCTGAATCACCGCTTCCGGCACTTTACAGTCGCTGTGCATGAGCAGATCCGGCGTCTGGAGCCGGGATGCCTGTTCGTCTTTGACTGTCTGTCCGAGCTGCAGACCGCCTGGGCAACGGACCTGATGATGGTCAATTTTTTTACCGTCACAACGCCTCTTCTGAAAAGCCGCGGCTGCGCCGCGCTGTTCCCGCTGATGGCTCTGATGCATTCCGACGAAGCCGCCGCCAAGATCACCCAGATTGCCGACTGCTTCTTCGAGGTCTGCTCTGACTTCAAGAATATCTATCTCCGGGCGGAAAAGGTTCCGGATCCGGCATCGGGAGAGCTGTATCAGCCGCATATTCTGAATGTGGAGACCGGGATGCTGACGCTGATAACGGATGGCGTAAAGCTGAGCCGCTATCACCGCGCGCAGGATATGGCCGGGCGCATCCATGCAGACCTGAGTATGGACAGCTGGGACCGCTTCTTTCTGAACGCGCAGAGAAAGTATGAATACGGAGAGGATCTTTCCGCAGAATGCACGCGTATGTGCCGTATCATGATGAGCCGTGACAGCCGTATGCGCAGCCTGATCCAGGAAAACTTCCGCCCGGGAGATTATTTCTTTGTGAAAGAGCACATGGTCGGCAGCGGACAGATCGGCGGAAAGTCCTGCGGCATGCTGACCGCACGCAAGATCATCGAGAACGGCCGTCCGGAGCTCTATGATTTCATGGAAGCTCACGATTCCTTCTATATCGGATCGGATGTATATGCCAGCTTTATCGTGGAAAACGGTCTGTGGGACCTGTGGGTAGAGCAGCATACCAAGGAGGGTTATTTCTCCGTCTCCGGCCAGCTTTATGACGCCATCAAAAAAGGATCCTTCTGGCCGCAGATTGAGCAGCAGTTTCTCCATCTGCTGGATTATTACGGGCAGGAGCCGGTGATTGTCCGCTCCAGCAGTATTCTGGAGGATGGATTTGACAATGCGTTCGCCGGAAAATATGAGTCTGTTTTTGTGCCGAATAACGGGACACGGAAGGAGCGGCTTGCCGCATTCGAGGACGCGGTGCGCACCGTCTACGCCAGCACCATGTCCCTCTCCGCCCTGGATTACCGCAGGCGCCGCCGTCTCGCAAGCCGGGATGAGGAGATGGCAGTCCTGGTCATGCGGGTGTCCGGCTCCCATTTCGGCAGTTATTTCATGCCCTGCGCGGCTGGTGTCGGCTACTCCTGCAGTCCCTACCGGTTCCTGGAGACCATGAATCCGCACTCCGGCATGCTTCGCCTGGTCATGGGGCTCGGAACCTCGGCGGTAGACCGCATCGAGGGCGCCTGGCCGCGTCTGGTCAGCCTGGATGCGCCGGAGGCCACTCCCTATCACACGGCCGCCGAAAAGCACCGTTACAGCCAGAGAAAGATCTCTCTGATCGATAAGGAGACCAATTCCTTCCGCTACGTTTCCCTGGAGGATCTGAATGCCAGCCTGCCATTCTGGCTCAGACGCGTGCTCCTGGAACACGACACGCAGGCTGAGCGTATGTTAAGAGAGCGCGGGGACAGACGAAGCGTCGAATTCATCTCCTGCCGCGGCATCACGCAGAATCAGGAGCTGATGCACCTGATGCGGGGAATGCTGGAGGTGCTTCACGAAACCTACGGGCAGGACGTGGACATAGAGTTCACGATCAATCTGAGTGAGGACGGCGACTTTGTCGTCAATCTCCTGCAGTGCAGGCCTCTTCTTGTGCTGTCGTCCGATGCCGGTCTTTCGGAGAGCCCCCTCCCGGGTGAGGCGGGCAAGATCCTGCTGGAGACGCTGCGCTCCTCCATGGGCATGTCGCGGAATGTGAAGGTGGACGGAATCGTCTATATCGATCCTGTTGCCTACTACAGGCTGCCCTACGCAGACAAGCCGGCCGTCGCCCGAAGCCTGGGCGCACTGAACTGGTTCTTCCGGGACAAAGAAAAGACGCTGGTTCTTCTCACGCCCGGGCGCATCGGAACCTCATCCCCGGAGCTTGGCGTTCCCACTGCCTTCTCGGACATCAGTTCCTTCCGCGCGATCTGCGAAATTGCGGAATCCAAGGCAGGGTATCAGCCGGAGCTCTCCTACGGAAGCCACATCTTCCAGGATCTTGTGGAGGCGGATATCGTGTACGGCGCGGTGTTCGAAGACGAGCGGCGGGTGCAGTTTCATCCGGAGCTTCTGGAGACGCTTCCAAATGAAATCGCGAAGATCGTGCCGGACGCTGACAGCAGTGTCATCGGCTATTATGATATGAGCAGCCTGGGCTGCAGGCTGATTCAGGACATGCCGAAAGAGCATCTGCAGCTGGTCTGGACAGAGCCGTCCGGTCCCATCGATCCATGAGGTGCATTATGAATGATACAGAACGCAACAATCAGATCCTGAAAGCGGTCTCCTCCATTCCCATCGAGAAGGAGGGAGCTGACCTTACGCTGGTTCCCGCTCTTTTGAAGGAGCAGCTTCAGCGCAGGATCCGGCCTGAGTTCCAGCCGGAATGGGAAGGCTGGAATGCCTATGTTCTGGCATGGCTGCTGGAAAACTTCTATCCCGGAAGACAGGAAATTGCCTGCCGCCAGGAGCGGAAGGAAGCCGTTTTATTCTATCTGGATGTGCTGAACGCGCTCTTTGAGAAGGAGGAGGCGCTCCTTGGAAAGGATCCCCTCAGGAGCCTTGTTTTTCTGGACGCGGATCAGGCACAAGGATATGACGCAAGCGCGTCCTATCTGAGGCTTCTGAAGGTTCTGAAGGAAGATTACCTGTATGCGTTTATGCGCCTGCACCGCTGTGTGACAGGCTATGAAACGCTCGGTCATATCTCCGGCGTCAGCTATATTTCCGTCTATCTTGCCAGACAGCTGCTTCAGACGGATGTCCGTGTGGATCCTGCTCTGGCAGGCGGAGCCGCGATTCTCCATGATATCGGCAAGTACGGCTGCCGCGCAGAGGAGCGCAGCCGCGTTCCCTATCTTCATTATTATTACACCTATGAGTTCGCGCAGCGCATGCACCTTGGCCAGATCGGCTCTGTTGCCTCCGCGCACTCCGTCTGGGATCTGGAGCTGGAGAATCTGAGCGTGGAGAGCCTGATCCTGATCTACGCAGACTTCAGAGTCAAGAGCATCCGGTCAAAGGACGGCACGGAGCAGGTCCGTTTCTGGACCCTGAAGGAATCCTACGACATCATTCTCGGCAAGCTCGACCATGTGAACGAGGAAAAACGCAGACGATACGCGAAGGTCTACGCAAAGCTGAAGGACTTCGAGGATTACCTGGTCTCTTTGGGGGTATCAACCGATCTGAAGAGCGGCTGGCACAAGAGCGCTCCCGGTACCCCGTATTCCCTCATGGGAACAGGCGAGATGGTGCAGGCGTTCAAATTCCTTGCGATTTCGCAGAACCTGAAAGTAATGTACACCACCGGGCATGATGTTTCCTTCATCAGCCTTCTGGAAGACATCCGCGGAGAGAAAGACTGGCGGCATGTGCGCGCATTTCTGACGGTCATAGAGGAATACTCCGGGTATCTGACCCAGGAACAGAAGCTCGTGATTCTCGACTTTCTCTACGAGATGCTCTCCCATCAGGACGGAGACATCCGGCGTCAGAGCGCCCGGATCTCCGCGAAGGTGATGGCCGGCTTTGATATCACATTCAAAAAGGAGCTTCCGGAGGATGTGACTGCTCCGCGGATCGGCCGCCGGATGGTTGACGTGTGGAGTTCCTTTCTCCATCGGATGCTGTTCCCGAGCCATATGATGACGGAGCAGCACAGACGTTGGATCGGCTATGGCATGAAGAGTGTTGTGCGCTGCCTTCTGGCCATGTGCGACGGGGCCAGGAGACGGGATGTTCTGAATGTGGTGCTGGAGCACTATAAGTCCTCGCGCTGGGAAGGCCTGACAAGATTTTTGCTTTTGGACTGCATGCCGGAGATTCCCTATTCCCTGTGCAGTGTGAACCAGCGCAAGCTTCTGTTTCGTTTCGCCAGGCAGTTTCTGGATGCGGGGGACATGGAGATCCGGGTCAGTGCCCTGCGTTTTCTCCTGTGCTGGCTCAGACAGGGCTGCGCAAAGGATGAGGAGCTGCGTACCGCCGCCCGTTCTCTGAGCACAGCCAAGGACGATCCTGTCTGCGTCCGGTATCTGACCGCTCAGATTCGCAGCCTTGTTCTGGACGAAAAGAGCGCATTTTCCTATGATGTCAAGCTTCTTTATATCGAGAATCAGCGATCTGAGATTCCATGGGTTTACAAGCTTGTGAATCTGGAGATCCTTCAGCATGAAATGCTTCAGGAGCCGGACCTTCTGAAGGTTTACCAGTACGCTTCCCATCTCCTGAACCTGCTGCAGTTCAGCACCCGTGTTACGAACAAGCTGCAGGCCGGGGAGAATCTTGTTGAGATCATGCCCCGCCTGATGGAATCACAGCGCTACGAGATCGTTCTGGAGCTTGTGCGCGCCCTTGCCATGGGACAGTATTCCGTGGCGAAGTACATTCCCCAGTTCATGGGCCGGATCTACGTGATCATGACAGAAGATGAGCGGCGCGCGCTTCTGGAGCAGTTCCACGAGCTGTACGGGAGCCCTTCTGCCTCCGTTTCGATCCTCACGCTGGAAACCGTGAGCGTCATCCTGCAGCACCTGCCCTCTTCCGGGATCCCGGAGGAGGAAAAGCATGCGCTGGAGGGCATGCTGTTTTCCGGAACCGTGCATTTTAATGAGGAGGTCGCGCGGGAAGCGTTTTATTTCCTCGGGGAGGGGCTCTTCGGAAGCACCCGCCTTACCCTGGAGCAGAAAAAAGAATACTTTACGGCGATGGCGCGGAAGATTCTGACCTTCATTCTGTGGGATCAGAAAACGATGCTGTGGTATTACAACGCGGCTTCCCTGAACCACATCTACCGTTTTATCTCGGATTATCTCATGGACCACGAGGCAATCGTTTTTGAAAAGCGCTCAAAGATCGCCTTCTTCCCCGGAACCTTCGATCCCTTTTCGCTGGGGCACAAGGCAATCGTCCGGGAGATTGCTTCCATGGGCTTTCATGTATTCCTTGCCGTCGACGAATTCTCCTGGTCCAAGAGCACGCAGCCTTACCGGATCCGCAGGAAGATCATGGTCATGTCGGTGGCCGATCTGAAAAATGTTTTCCTGTTCCCTGTCGAGATTCCCGTGAATATCGCCTGCCCGGAGGATTTGAAGCGTCTGAGGGAGTGCTTCCCGGACGAGGAAGTCTATATCGTCGCCGGAAGTGATGTCGTAGAACATGCCTCCGCCTACCGCGCCAAGGCGGCACCAGACTCGATCCATACCTTCCCGCATATCATATTCGCAAGGAACACAGAAGGATCCGGAACGTTCCGGTCCGGTTTTGAGGATGCCTTTTCCAGACTTCAGTCCGAGGTACTGTGGCTGAAGCTTCCGGCGTATTTTGAAAATATGAGTTCTACCCGCATCCGGCGCAATGTTTCGGACAACAAGGACATCGCGGATCTGGTGGAAAGCGTGGTGCAGAATTATATCTATGAGCTGGGGCTCTATACGATGGATCCCATCTACAAGCGCGCCGCCAGGACGCGTCCCGTGAATACCATCCTGGTGGAAGCGGCGGATGATGCGCTGCTGCAGGAGCTTAGGGCCGCCTTCTCTCTTTCCGAAGATGCCATCCCTGCTCCGGATCATGATCAAACCCGCTGTGTGATTCTTCGAAATGAAAACAATTCCGGCAGAATCTGCGGAGCGGTTCTCTATCATGACCTGAGCGCGGGGGAGCTGCTTTCCTCGTGCAATGACATCGACCTGGCCGCGGATCTCAGGGACCGTCTGAGCGGAAAGACCTGCGTGATCACACAGATTCTGGGCGAAACAGAACCCTCACGCGATGAGCGGTTTACCGCGCTGTGTGAGATGCTCGAGCACTGTCAGGAGGAAGGATATTCCTATGCGGTCTGCTTCGGCGCAAAAGCGTGGGAGAAGGTGCTGCCGCTGGTCGGCTTCACAGCGCATCCGCGCATGCCCGACTGCTTCCTGGTCGACATGAGACGTCCTATCGTTCTGTTTTTTGACACACCCTCCTTCATCAAGGATCCATTCCTGGACGAAGAGAAGATCCGGAGGGTTTTATGGAAATGCAATCAAAAGCTGCGCAGAGCAATCGCCGGTCTCTTCCCGGGCCAGCTGGTTCTGTGCTTTGACTCGGAGGTGATGAATCACCGGCTGATCGAGCTGATCGTTGCGTGCAACCCGATTCCAAAGGTCCAGTACACGGCAAAGAGGCTGGGCACCAAGATCTGTGTCCCCTACGGGAAGATTCTGAAGGGAGTTCTGGTTCCGGAGTGTGTTACAAAAGACCTGAATACGGAGAAGCTCTATGATATCGACATGGAGCGGTTCGAGATCAGAGAATTCCCTCAGTATGCGCCTCTTGATATCCAGATCCGGACGATCAAGTCCTTCATGCGCCCTGTGATACTGGTAGATGACCTGTATCACAAAGGCTATCGTCTTGATGCGGTCCGGAAGGTCATGCGGAGCGAAGGGGTGCAGCTGGATCAGCTGATTGTCGGCGTGCGCTCGGGGCGGGGGGATGATCTGGCCCGGGAGTCAGGAGAGCCTGCCAGGTCGGTCTACTATGTGCCGAACATGCGGTCCTGGCTGATTGAATCGGATCTGTACCCCTTTATCGGCGGAGACGGCATCCGGGTGAAGGAGCAGATCCACTCTTCTCCCTCCCTGCCCTCCGTAAACCCCATCCTTCCCTACCAGTTCCCCTCGTTCATGAAGGGAGCTTCTATGGAAGCCTTTTACCACATGTCGGGAATCTGTCTGGAAAACGCGCGGGACATCTTCCTGACCCTGGAGAAACTGTATCAGAAAAAATACCACAGAAAACTGACCATGTCCCGCATCGGAGAGGTTCTGGCGGAACCGAGGCATCCGGATACCTGTATCCTTGACACCTCTGTCATCCAGGAATCCCCCTCTGTCCTGCTGGAGCGGGAGATGCAGAAGCTTCGCCGCCTCAAGCATCTGCTGGACGGACAGTTTCAGATGTAAGAAAAGGCGTGAATCAGACAAGGAGACGACTATGCATAAGATAACCGATCTGTGTTCTCAGTTCCCGTATAAGAAAGAGCGTCTGTCCTCTTACCCGTGGCTGATGGAAGATGCAGAGGATAAGAAAAGAGTTCATATCATCGGGCTTGGCGATGTGGGACAGCATGCTGCCGTGGCTTTGCGGATTGCCGGCGCTGACAGCATTTCCCGTATCGGAATCTATGACACAAATCAGAATCTGACCTCCCGCATGGAAATCGAGCTCTCTCAGATTCTCTCGCCTTTGGGGCAGATTGCATATCCTGAGATAAAAGTTTCCGGTCCCGAAAACCTGTTTGACTGCGATATCGCCTTGTTCTGCGCCACTGCTTTTGTCCCGGCGGTCGGGGAGGAATCCAAAGGAGATGTCCGGATGGCGCAGTTTGCCAAAAATGTGCAGATCATCCGGGAGTATGCAAGACAGGCTGCAAGAGCTGAGTACAAAGGCCTCTTCGGCGTGGTTTCTGATCCGCTGGATCTTCTGTGCGCAGAAGCAGCCCGCTTCCTGCACCCGGAACAGGTGCAGGGCTTCGGGCTTGGCGTCATGTTTGCGAGAGCGGATTACTATGCCGCAAAGCGTGCTCCCAAAGATCCGCGCTTTGCGTATTTCAGACAGAGCGGACGCGTCTATGGTCCGCACGGAAACGGACTGGTTGCGGTCAACAGCATCCTGCCGCAGCATTATGACGACAGGGCAACCGAGAAGCTGACCAATCTGACGGTCGGCGCAAACATCTCGGTCCGTGCCCTCGGCTTTAAGCCTTATATTGCGCCGGGGGTCTCCTCCGTCGGGCTGACCATCCCCGAAGTCATCAAAGGACATTGGAATGACAGTGCCAGATACCTCAACGGCGTATTCTTCGGGGCACGCAACAAGATCACTTCCTCCGGTACCAGATGGGAGAAGGAACCTCTGCCCGATGAACTGTACTACCGGCTGCGGGAAAGCTACCGCGCATTGGACAAAGCGCTGGAGGAAATTGCCCATCCGAAGGAGTAAGCCTATTTTTTAAAAAAGGCGGACTCAAATGAAGAAAGGCATCCTCGCAAACACGTCGCCTGCCTTCCCCCGCCTGCGATGCAATTGCGCTCACTCCCGGCTCCTATAGAAGCGTGGTCGCCTCCGTTCGCGCACGCATCTGGCCGGGCTCAGTCGGCTCCTATGGTTTGCAGAGGATGCCTTTGCGTCATTTTGAGTCCGCCTGCCGATTCTTCTGAAATGCTAAGATGTTGGGGGGAAAAGTACCTTTTGCCCCAACTATGCTGTATGGATCGCTCCGGTACGTCAGCAGTTCTTTGGAAACGCTTAGTCCGGGAATTCCTCGATCAGCTTGAATCCGGCTTCGCGCAGAGCTTCTTCCGCTTTCTTTGTGTCTTCGACGCGCAGGATCATGTAAGCCTGTCCGCTCTGGCCGCCTGCCAGCGTGGAATACATATACTCCAGGTTGACATCCGCCGCGGTGAGCGCGGTGAGCACTTTATTCAGACCGCCTACCACATCCGGAATCATGACCGCGACAACCGGTGTCCTGCTCGAGATGTAATCGTGATCTTTCAAAAGAGTTGCCGTTTCATACACATCGTCCACGATCATGCGGACAATTCCAAAGTCCTTGGTCTCGGCCAGGGAAAGCGCGCGAAGTGTAATTCCCGCGTCTGCGAGGACCTTCGTCATCTTATCCAGCATGCCGGGTTTGTTCTCCAGAAATACCGAGATCTGTTTGATTGCCATGCGTTCTGTCCTCCTTATATTTTTCTCTTGTCGATGACCCTGACTGCCTTGCCCTCGGAGCGGGCGATGGACTTGGGGGCCACCAGCGTTACCTTTGCCTTGATTCCCAGCATCGACTTCAGACCATCGACGAGATCTCTCTGCCGCTTATTGATCTCTCCGAGATTGTCCGTGAACATCTCCGGCGTCATTTCAACGTGAACATCGAGCGTATCGGAATTGTTGACGCGGTCAACAATAATCTGGTAATTGGCGGCGTAGCCCTGGTTGAGCAGGACGGTCTCAATCTGAGACGGGAAGACGTTGACGCCGCGGATGATCAGCATGTCATCAGAGCGTCCCTTCGGCTTCGCCATCTTGATCAGGGTGCGGCCGCAGGAGCATTTCTCCCTGGAAAGGGAGCAGATATCACGCGTCCTGTAACGGATCATCGGAAATGCCTCTTTGTCCAGGGAAGTGAATACCAGCTCTCCCTCGCTTCCGAGAGGCAGCACTTCTCCGGTATCCGGATCAATGATCTCCGGAATAAAGTGGTCCTCATTCACATGCATACCGTTCTGCTCCGAGCATTCGAAGGACACACCGGGACCGGAAAGCTCGGTCAGGCCGTAGATGTCATATGCCTTGATTCCCATGGTATTCTGAATGTCGTGCCGCATCTCCTCCGACCATGCTTCCGCACCGAAGATGCCGGCCTTCAGCGGTATATCGTCCGGGCCAAGGCCCATTTCCTTCATCCGCTCTCCGAGATAGGCCGCATAGGACGGCGTGCAGCAGAGGATGGTTGCCTTGAGGTCATTGATGAACATGATCTGCCGGTCTGTGTTGCCGGAGGAGGTCGGGATCGTAAGGCATCCGACCTTATGAGAGCCGCCATTCAGTCCGGGGCCGCCGGTGAATAGTCCGTAGCCGTAGGAAATCTGGCAGACATCCTCATCGGTGCCGCCTGCGGCAGTGATTGCACGGGCGCAGCAGTCTTCCCACAGGTCGATGTCATGCTGCGTATAAAATGCGACAACGCGCTTCCCTGTAGTGCCGGAGGTCGACTGGATCCTGACACACTCCTTCAGCGGTTTGCCCAGAAGACCGTATGGATAAGCTTCTCTGAGATCTGCCTTGGAAAGAAACGGAAGCTTGTGCAGATCATCGATCGACTTGATATCATCCGGCGTGACACCTGCCTCCTCCATCTTCTTTCTGTAATAGGGGACATCCTCCCAGATGTGCCTGACCTGCTTCAGAAGCTTTTCATTCTGTATCGCCCGCATCGCTTCCGGGGATGCGCATTCGATGTCCTGCTGATAATACCTCTCCATTGTGTTTCCTTTCTTGCATGGTTTGCTGCACTCTATTTCCACAGACGGGAGCTCCCGTCCGGTTCATCTCCAGGAATTTCTCCGGCACGCACGCTTCGATCGCTTTCTGCCAGACCTCTTCCGGAAAATCGAAGTAATGGGACAGTCTTCCGAGCAGAACCAGATTCACCGCCTTGACCGATCCCGCCTGCGCGGCAAGGGAAACGCAGTCCATGGCATCTACCCTGGCACCGGCTGCCTTCATCTTTCCGACCAGATCCTCCGGATACGGCATTGCTCCGGTCACGACCGGCATCGGATCGATCTGCTGCGTGTTGGTGACGATCTGTCCGCCTTCCTTCAGGAAAGGAAGCCATCTGGCACTTTCCAGGAGCTCAAAGGATACGATAAAATCTGCCTGCCCTTCATCGATCACCGGGGAGGCAACCCTGTCCCCGTAGCGCACATAGGTCACAACACTCCCGCCTCTTTGAGACATGCCATGTACTTCACTGACCTTCACATCATATCCTTCCGTCAGGAAAAGATGTCCGAGGAGCTTGCTGGCCAGCAGGGATCCCTGTCCGCCGACCCCGACAATCATGATATTCTTTGTCTCCATCACGCCTCCTCCTTTTTCTGGAATGCGCCGAACCGGCACATCTGGGTGCAGACGCCGCAGCCGATGCACAGCGTCGCGTCCACGACTGCCTTTCCGCTGCGTATGGAGATCGCGGGGCATCCGATCCGCATACACATCCTGCAGCCCTTGCACGCATCCGGGGCAACCCGGAGCGGAGCCTTCTTTTTCACATACTTCAGAAGCGCACAGGGACGCCTGGAGATAATCACGGACGCATCCTCCGCCTCCAGCTCCTGACGGATCACCCTCTCGCAGGAAGCAAGGTCATAGGGATCCACGACTTCTACTCTGGAAAAGCCCATCGCCCGGCACAAAGCCTCGAGATCAATCTTACCCGCCGGATCTCCCTTGATGTTGTATCCTGTGGTCGGATTCTGCTGATGGCCGGTCATGCCGGTAATCGAATTGTCCAGTATGATAACGGTGGAATTGCTCTGGTTATAGGCAATGTTTGCGAGTCCTGTCATGCCGGAATGCATAAAGGTCGAATCGCCGATCACGCAGACGGTATTCTTCTCGGTTTCGCGCCCGCCCATCTTATTGAAGCCGTGGAGGGAGGATACGGAAGCGCCCATGCACAGGCACAGTTCCATCGATCCGAGCGGTGCGACTGCACCGAGTGTATAACAGCCGATATCTCCCAGCACCGTGCATCCGATCTTCTGAAGCGTATAAAAGAGTCCTCTGTGGGGACATCCGGGACACATCACCGGCGGACGCAGCGGAAGCGTCTCTTCCAGATGCAGTCCCTTTGGTGTATCGATACCAAATGCTTTCGCAATCAGATTCTGTGAGAATTCGCCGCAGACCGGGAGAAGGTCCTTCCCCTGCACATCCAGTCCCAGCGCTTTGCAGTGGTTCTCTATGATCGGGTCAAGCTCTTCTACGACAGCCAGTTTCTCCACCTTCCGGGCAAAGTCAAGGATCAGCCGGTCCGGCAGCGGATTCGCCATTCCGAGCTTCAGGATGGAAACAGAATCGCCGAATGCCTCCACGACGTACTGATAGGAAGTGGAGGATGTGATGATTCCAAGCTTCGTTCCGCCCATCTGAACACGATTGACCGGACTTGTCTCTGCCAGCTCCTTCAGAAGACGCATGCGCTCTTCCACGATCGGATGACGCTTCTTCGCATTTCCGGGCATCATGACATACTTTGCAATGTTCTTCTCATAAGTCTTGACCGGCACACTGCGCTCAGAAATCTCTGCCACGGACTGGGAATGCGCAACCCTCGTGCACATCTTGAGAAGCACCGGCGTATCATATTGCTCCGAGATCTCAAAGGCAAGCTTTGTGAATTCCAGCGCCTCGCTCGAATCCGACGGCTCCAGCATCGGAACCTTGGACGCGATCGCGTGATGACGGGAATCCTGCTCATTCTGTGAAGAATGCATCCCCGCGTCATCGGCAACCACAATCACAATCCCTGCGTTGATGCCGGTATAGGACATGGTATAGAGCGGATCCGCAGCGACATTGAGTCCGACATGCTTCATCGCGCAGAAAGCGCGGCGTCCCTGCAAGGATGCGCCGAACGCGGCCTCCATGGCTACCTTCTCATTCGGCGCCCATTCGCAGTAAACCTCCTCAAACTTTGCAAGCTCCTCTGTCACCTCGGTACTCGGCGTGCCGGGATAACTGGAGGCGAAGCAGCAGCCTGCCTCGTACAGCCCGCGGGCAACCGCCTTGTTGCCCAGCATCAATTGTTTCATGGAAACTGGTCACCTCACTTCCTGACAAAATACTGATGCCCATTTTACCACAAACGGCACAAAAATTATCAAAAAATACATTCTTTTCCGAAAAAACAAATCTATATAATTAATGTCAACCTTTTATTCGTTAAAGGTTGACATTAATTCCCGGGGTGTGCTACAGTTGCTCCTGCCGGCTCACGATGGGGCTTCAGGAACATTGTTCCGTACACAAGTATGCCGCTGCGCTTCCTGTTTCCCATCTAAGCCGCGCTGACATCATGCAAGTACGCCACCGGCGTACCGCATCATTCTTACAATACGATATGCCGCCCGTATGCGGCGGCGGAATGGAGAAAACTATGACTGCATCCACACCGGCAAATACCAAGCCAGACAACCTTCGACACACCTCTGCAGCTTATGATGTTGTCTATGCTGCCCTGTTCGCCGTACTCATCGCGATCTGTTCCTGGATCTCGATCCCTGCAACGGTTCCGTTCACCCTGCAGACGATGGGAGTATTCCTCGCCGTCAGTATTTTAGGAGGAAGAAGAGGGACACTGAGTGTCCTTGTCTACATTCTGCTCGGAGCGGTCGGACTGCCTGTATTTGCCGGATTTACCGGAGGGATCGGCATTCTCCTCGGAAGCACCGGCGGGTATATCATCGGCTTCCTCTTTTCGGCGCTTGCCATGTGGGGGATCGAGCATTTCTTCGAATGCGGCAGGATCACCCTTGCGATCTCCATGCTGATCGGCCTTGCCATCTGCTATGCCTTCGGAACCGTCTGGTTCATGGTCGTCTACACGAGGGGAAATGGTCCTGTCTCACTTGCGGCAGTGCTTGGCTGGTGTGTGATCCCGTTCCTTCTTCCGGATCTGATCAAGATCGCGATTGCGCTTCTGATCGGCCCGAAAATCAGAAAACTCGCTATGATTCACTGAGAATCCTCTTCCCAGCATCTTTGGCGGAACGATTCCCGTTCCTCGGGACTCTCACAGGGCTGTACGGCTTCTCCGCCCCTGACCCGATACAGAATCTCCTCTAAGGATTCCGGCCGGTGATAATAAAAGCCCTGTGCGAGCTCACAGCCAATCTCCTTCGTAAAGGCAACGTGCTCTTCTGTCTCAACGCCCTCGACCAAGGTATGAATGTGGAGCTTTCGCGTCATTTTGACCAGTTCTTTGAGAATAATGCGGTTCTCCCCGTTGTGGTCATCCAGATGATGAAGCAGATCCATATCATATTTAATCAGATCGAATTCAAACCGGCTGAACATATTAATGGCGGAGTACCCGCTGCCAAAATCATCCAGCCAGAGCTGATATCCTTTTTCACGAATCTGCTTCAGCTGTTCCTGAAGCCTTTCTGACCCGGTCGCCAGATCCTGTTCCGTGATTTCCACAATGAAGTAGCTTTTATCTACATACCGGTCAAGATCATACTTCTCGTAAAGCCGGTCCATCTCCTGCGCAATGTCGGCATGATCAAAATCCTGCCTGGAAAAATTCACAGAGACCGGCAGCAGCGGAAGATCATTGTCATTGCGGATCTTCACTTCACGGCATACCTGCTCAAACATATACAGATCCAGCCGGTACAGCAGATGATACTTGATCAGGACCGGAACAAACTCTCCCGGCGAGATCACGCCGCGCGTCGGATCGATCCATCTCGCAAGTCCTTCGAAGGCTGCAATCTTCCTGCTCTCTACCCTGTAAAGCGCGTGATAGAAAACACGGAACCATCCCTTTTCCAGTGCCTGGCCGAAGTTCTCGACAATATAGCGGTTCCGCCAGTAGATATTGTCCGCTTCCTGCGAAAAGAAAGCCACCTCCCGGTTCAAGTCATTTTCTATCTGCCGCAGCGCATGCTTGGCATGATCCAGCGCTTCGCTCAGACCAGCATTTTCCTCGACCGGACAGACTCCGGAGCGGATTCCCAGGGTATTCCCCTGCGCAGATCTCCGGATGAGCGCATTTACCTCATAGAGCCGCCGCCCCAGTTCCTTCTGGTCCTCCAGTGCACAGATCAGGATAAAATGATCATCCGAACCTCTGGTCACCAGCCCTCCGGGGAAATGGTTCTTCATCGTTTCAGCCGTCAGCTGCAGCAGACGGTTTCCCTCCTCGAATCCATACTGGTTATTGTAGGACTGCATTGCGCAGATATCGGTATAAATCAGGCAGGGCATATGCCCTTCCGTACGCACTGTGTTGACCTTCTCCTGTCCGAACTCATGCAGATAGTTCAGATTGGGAAGGCCGGTCAGAGGATCCGTATAGAAACGGTCCTTCTGAAACATCTGGTAGGATTCCCTCTTCTCCCGCACAATTTCCCGCGCCCTGGAAAGATTGTCATAGGCAATGACGCACAGCTTCGTTCCGTCCGGCATCGTCTGCCACTTTCCGATGCCATGAATCTTTACATATCTGGGCCTGACTTCCTCCCGGTTCAAGGCAGAATGATCCGGATCAATCCGGCGGCGGAAGATAATGTTGTACGGTCCTCTGTGATGCATGAATTCATCACTGACACGCGATACAAGTCCCACATCGTCCGGATGAATCCGCTCGAACAGGCCGGCACTAAGCCAGCTGATCGCATCCTCCCTGCTCTTGCCGGCATTGCGGCAGAATCCGTCCGAAACAAGAACCGGAATAACATGGCCGTCAACCACTTCATAGTAAACAAATGCGAGCGGGCTGCTCTCATATGCGCTTCTTAACGCATCGGGAAACTGGTACATGAAAAGCTACTCCTCACTTGAATCAACTGTACTGTCTGCTCCTTTTTCCGGTATACGCTCCCGCATCGTTGCTGCGGGATCCTGTGCGCATCCCGGTTCACTGCCCGGTGCCGGGCCTCTGAAGACCGAACTCCTCCGGAAGGAAGCGCGGGCATACATTCTCTTTTGTCGCGATCACACTCGTGGCAAGCCTTGTTCCGATCAGGCAGGCTTCCTGAAGCGTCTTCCCGTAGGTCAATCCGATCGCGGCACCGGCAAAAAATGCATCTCCGGCGCCGGTGGTGTCCACCACCTCTGTTTCAATCGCCGGACTGAAGCCTGCTCCCTGGCCGGCCTGTGCGTACACAGCGCCCCTGCTGCCAAGCGTTACGATCATGCGCGGAATCTGAGCCTGGGTGGAACGTTCCAGAATCACCTGCTTCAGCTCCTCCACCTCCATCCCCTCGTAATGCTCTGAGAACAGAAGTCCCGCCTCCTGCTCATTGCACACGATGCAAGCTGTCTTCTTAAACAGGTCTCTCCGCTCCAGCGCAATAGACATATTCGAAACCGCGGCATAGATGTCCTTGTGCCACTTTTCCGCCAGGGCAAACACCTTTTTCAGAAGCTGCGGCTCCATGTCGATCTCTACAATCACACTGTCCGCCTTGCGAAAGATCTCATCGCCGCTCTCTTCCAGAGTGGACAGAATTCCCGACAGATCCGGCCGCTTGGAGATCGATCCGACAACATCGCCATTGTGGTCAAAGATCGCCAGCCACGTACCTAGCCCGTCATTCGTGCGGCGGATATATTCCGTGTTCACCCTGTGCCGTTTCAGCTTCTCAATCACATCCGTGCTGATACCACTTTTGTCCACCACGCTGAGAAAGGTCGGCTCCAGCTCTACATTCGCGATGTCTTCCACGATGTTCCGGCTCACACCGCCGTGCACCTGCAAGACTCTGCCGGCATTCCTGCCGCCCGGATAATACTGGGTTTCCGGGTATCCCTTGATGTCAACAAACACTGCCCCCATCACTACGATTCCGATCCGATCCGCCATGCGTTTTTCCCCCTTGATTCATTCCGCCCTCTGCGGCATCTTCTGTTCGTCAGGTTCCGCTTCGCCAGCCGGCAGGAATATGATTCTTCAAAACACCCGCCGCAAGCTTTCCCCAGCCGACCGGCCACCGGCTGGCACACACAAGCCGCCATCCATTCCGGCCGCCTTCCTTCAGCCGGAGGGTTTCCCCCCGGAGAAATGCGTTCAGAAGGTCGCTGTCAGCCGGAAACCTGAGGTATCTTCCATCATCCTCATATGCGTCTGCACCGTCTGGCACTGTCTGCGGTGTGCGCTCTTTGTCCGGAGCAGGAGGCAGTGCCATGGCCAGCTCCTGGGAAGGCTCGAACCTGTTTTTCTTAAATGTTCCGAGAAAAAGCCCCGCGCGCAGAAACTGCAGACCCGAAAGATTCAGCTTATCCTCCGGCATCAGATACACGTGAGCATCCCGGATCTCACATCGACGCAGATCGATGCTCAGGTCCGGAGCATATTCTGCCATAAACTGTGAGAAGATCTGCAGCTCGGTTTTGGAAAGACTTCCGCTGCCGGAGACAGCAGACGCTCTCTTTCCCTGTTCCTTCCGCCCTTTTCTTATTTCCTTTTTCTTTCCCCGGTCTGCCTGCGCCAGACCGCAGTCCGCAATCCCTGTCTCCTTCCGGTGCAGCAGAGCAATAAAATGTCCTTCGCCGCCCGAGCGGTGCGGCCAGATCCGGACCGCGCAGGTCAGATCCGGGCTGCCGGAAGGCAGAGGATATCCTTGCAGATCGTACCCTTTTTCAGCCAGTTCCCCTGCAGAATACGCCCGCGCGAAGGATTCCCTCCCCTGTGTGCAGTCAATCCGCACGAGCTCCATATCCGGGCGTCGCAAGAGCAGATGCCAGATGGCCAGCTCATTTTCTTCCGGCTCAAAAGTACAGGTGGAATACACCAGGTATCCGCCCGGCCGGAGCATATCCGCAGCCAGCGGAAGGATCTCCCTCTGCACGGCAGCACACTCTTTTACCTTCTCCAAAGACCAGGTGGCGACCGCCTCCGGATTCTTCCGGAACATGCCCTCTCCGGAGCAGGGCGCATCCACCAGCACCTGATCAAAGAACGACAGAAACCGTTCCTGCAGCCTGTGCGGCGGCTCATTTGTCACAATCGCGTTCCGGATTCCGAACAATTCCAGGTTTCGCTTCAATGCCCGGACTCTGGAGGAAGAGATCTCATTTGCGACAAGAAGACCTTCCCCGCCAATCCGCACGCCGAGTTCTGTCGCCTTTCCGCCCGGTGCGGCGCACAGATCGAGCACTCTGTCGCCCGGAGCCGCCGGAAGGATCTGTGCCGGAGCCATCGCGCTTGGTTCCTGAAGATAATACAGTCCGGCACGGTAGAAAGCGTGCTGTCCCGGATAGTCCCTGTAGTCCACATAGTACCCGCCCTGTGCCCAGGGAACCTGCTCCAGAGCGAACGGAGAGACGGCTTCAAACTGCTCGCTGGTCAGCTTCAGCCGGTTTACCCGCAGCGCATTTCGTCTTCCCGCGTCGAAAGAGGCTGCGAAAGGCGCATACGCTTCTCCCAGAAGACGCTTCATGTTTTCCTGAAATTGATCCGGCAGTTTCATATTCCATCCGTCCCTGGTTAAGATACGTTCCACAGGCAGTGTTCTCCGGTCAGCACCGGCCGCGTATCACCGGCGCGGTGCGAAGCACCTTCCTCTGAGCGCGGCTGCGATCCGCCGGAGGCTTTCTCTCAAGGCTCAGCCGGTGTGCTGTGTCTGCGCCTGCGACAGACTCCGTCTCAGAAGTTCGCAGACTGCATCCGGCAGCTGGCCCAGCGTCTTTACGCGTACATATTGCTGTCCGTAGATCTGATGTACCTGCTCCAGATGAGACGATGCGCCGTAGAACAGGGCTCCGGCATAGATCCCGTCCGAGACCAGAGCACGCACGGCTTCTCCGGCATCCCGGACCGGTTCATCCCCCTCATATTCTCGGGCAAACAGGCCACCTTCCTTCGGAGGCAGCGGCACGGAATCATTCGGGCTGGCGTCCGTCAGCACCAGGAGGATCCGCGTCTGGAACATTTCCTTCTTCCGCTCTTCTTCCATCAGATACCCCATTGCCTTCAGGCACAGGGCATCCCGGTTCCACCCGCCTGCATAGTAGCGGAAGATCCCTTCTCCGCTTTTCTCCCCATATTCCTTCAGCCTCTGGAGAATCGTATAGCCGCGCAGGGAGCGGAACTGTGTCACGCGCACGGGAATATGGCACTCCTCAAAGCTTCTGGCGATCACCAGTGCCTGAGACGCGATCATTTCCTGGGAATTCATCCGGGACTGGGACGCGTCGAGCAGCAGATCCACGCTCACGGAGGCATCCTCCGGATCCGAATCGGCCAGAAAGATATTCATGTCAGACAGCACATTAACCCGCCAGGCCTTCGCGCCCTCCAGCTTGCCCCTTTTCGCCCGGATCTGCCCATAGCGCAGATAAGACTGGAAGATCGTATCCGTCTGCGCACTCAGGTTGCGGATGCTCTCCCGGATCTGAAACAGATGCGCTCTGTAATACGCTTCATTCCGCTTCCATTGCTTCTCCTGATCCAGCCTGAGCTTTCTGCCTTCCTTCGTCAGCGCGCTCTGTCTGCCTGTTTCTCCGGATATTGGTGCATGTGGATCCGGTTCCTTCCCCGGATTCTTTTTGCGGCTCTCGTCTGTGAACCACAGCCTGCAGGAGGCATCATCTCCCGTACACAGATTCCGGTGCAGAATCTCCATCTCAGCGTCGGTATACATGCAGGGCCCGAAGGATTCTTCGATGTACGCCCTGGAGGAAGACAGATCCTCCGGCACGTATTCCGCCGCAAAGCTGTGGGAGATGTGTACGCTTCTTTTGTGATCGCCGCTGCCGCTTCCTTTGCGAAGGATCAGAAGGTCAGCGCTTTTCTCCGCTCCTGAGGACAGATTCGCGGCAAGTGTTCTCAGCAAACCCTTTTTCCCAGGTTCCCGGACACGAGGACGATCCGGCAGCATCTTGTGAAAAGTATTCTTCAGAATCCTCTCCATCTGCTGCAGAACCTCGTCCGTATTCCATTCCGGCGAAAACTCCAGCTCCTTGGCAAGCTTTCTTGCCCCCGGCGTGACAGACAGAACCTTCCGGCCCAGGACACTGCTCCACCGAAGCAGCTCCTGATCATAGACCCGGATGCTCATGAACGACATCTGCTGTTCAGAGAGCATGCCATTGATCCGGAAGAATTCTTCAGCCCGCTCACGGCGCAGCCTTTCCAGCTGCGGGCGGTCAGGCAGCTCTTTTCCATAGACACAGTTTTCTATTCCGAGCCACAGAAGAGAAGATGCTTCGTCCAGCGTCGGTCCCTGTCCGAGACGCTCGAAAAAATCCGTGATGCGTTCCCTGTCCAGCCACTTCGCAGACAATCCGATCACCATATTCATATACTCATCCACATCGGAGTTGGGATGAAAGGCGAGAAACGGGCTGTTCCAGGTATAATCCCCGGCTGCGTTCCAGATCAGATTCATCGCCCGTCTGGAGCTGCCTGTATAGTGCTGTTTGATCATGGCATGTTCACTCAGAAGCGGTCGTCATCATTTACTCAAATACATCTTTCCCGGTCAGATCCATCGGGATGCGGGCACGGATGACGTCCATCACAAGTCCCCGCTCGTAATCGTCAAAGGTTTTGTTTACGATACACATCTCAAGCGCGTCCCGGCTCAGGACCCCCTTTCGAATCAATGCAGCCGCGTCCAGAAGTCCCCTCAGGTCAAGCGCTCTCTCTGAGACCTCCGCGCTCCTTGCCTTTCTCTCGAGTTCATAGAACAGCTCCGTAAACTGGGTGCGCATCGTTTTCTTCATATCCGGGAAAGTATCCCGCAGAAGCTTTTCCAGATCCTCCTGACGAATCAGCGGCATATCCAGGATCACGAAACGGGAACAGAGCGCTTCATTCAGATCCCTGGTGCCGGCATATCCGTAGTTCATCGTCCCGATAAACCGGGCGGCGGGATCCACCTGGATCCTGTCGTACCCCGCCACATCGATTACACGCCGGAAGTCGAGTGTCGCGTGAAGAACGGCAAGCGCCTCATTGCGCGCCATGTTGATCTCGTCCAGCACGCCGAAGCCGCCCCGCTGTGCGCAGCAGTATACCGGTCCGGGCCGGAACACCACCTTCGATCCGTCGTAGGTGTCTGATCCGATCAGGTAAGAGGCATCCGCATTGACATGGAAGCTGACATTCCATAAAGGGCGGCCAAACAGGCATGCCAGATTCTCCGCGAGAACATTTTTCCCGGTCGCCTTCGGCCCGGCCAGCAGCAGGTTCTCTCCGCACAGGATCGCGGCGATCGCCTTCTCCCAGACTTCCTTTCCGTAATACCGGTAAGGCGGATCGGGCACTCTCCGGCAATCATCCCCACCGGCTTCATGCTGCAGCCGAAATGACGCTGCTTCCTCCAGCAATGCCTCCGATACGCCTTCCTCCCGAAGAAAATGTTCAAGATCCTTCATCTGTCTCCTCCGATCGATAACTCCATCACGCATTTACCATCCTGCAGCACCACGCGGCACGGAAACGTTTCTTCCGCAAACCGTCCGCAGCGGGGAATTTCTGCTCTGCCTTGACTTTTCCGGTCCCTGCCTACCGGTAATCCGATACCAGGAACATCGGCTTCACGACGACTACCTCATCATATTCCTCCTGAGACACCTTTACACTGTGGTTCAGCTTCCTGAGATCTTCCTTCACCACCTCCAGCGCCTCCTCACAGGTCTTCGCGCGCCCCTCGCGAATGCTGCGGATCATCCGTTCGAGCACGATCGGGTGCGCGTATCTGGCCGGCACCGGGAAGCGATGCCCGGCTAAGTCCGGGACGTCTTTTTCCTGTTCCGGTGCGGCAGAGGGACCTGTCCATGCCGAGATGTATTCCTCACATCCCTGGACGGCCTCCTGCCATTCCTGCTCCACACGGCCGGGAGAATTCTGCCCGATCGGAATCAGGTTGCCCGCAAGGGAGAACAGTAAAAATGCGCCGCCGAACATGATCATGTAGATTCCTGCCGGGTGGGTCCGTATGGTCAGGGGAATGCCTGCTGCCAGAAGGACAATCGAGATGACAAAAATGCTGATTCCAAGAACTCTGTTTCTGACCGGAACCATCTGCTGCACCCGCTTCTTGCCCGCCTTCCGGCTGAGATTGTTGTACAGCTGCGGCTGTTTCTCCAGATAATCCTTTGCCTCCTGAAGCATTTGAACCAGACCTTGTGCCTGTTCGTCCAGCGAAACCATTTTCGCGCTGCTTTCCATCCGCTTCTTTTCGTCAAGCTTTTTCTGTGCAGCCACGCTTCTGACAGGGATCTCCGGATGGTGCTCCCCGATCCAGGAAAGTGCCTGATCCGTCTGATTCTCATACTTGAACTGGCACTTCTTCACCCTTCCGTCTCTCAGCTCCACCACCAGATAGCTCATGGCACCGAATGCGCCGATCCCGGTGAACCCGCCCTTCGACATGGCAACCTGCTTGTAGACTCTGCTCACTTCCGTCCACAGAACATAGTACATGTGGCTGATATAAAAGCTGTTCAGATAGAACGCTCTTTTTCCCATACCGACCGGCCCGATCTTTTTCGCCGCCTTCTTGTCCGCCTTCAGATCAGCGGCCGGTATGGACTGTTTCCCGAATAATAGTGTTGGCACTTGAGGTGCACCTCCAATAGTCTGTAATAATTCCATATAACACCAGAAGGCAGGGAAACTGCTTCCCCGCCTCCAGGATTCGCTCACTCTTATTCATAAAAGATGAGCTTCCCGCTGCCGCGGAAAAACTCATCTTCCGTTTACTGATTAGGAATGCTTCTTCGCGCTGCGAAGGAAGATGCACAGGAACAGAGCCGCAAGGATCAGTCCTGCCGGATACGCAACCATCGTGTTGCTCTTCAGCGCAGGAATCATGCCCAGGCACTCCGGTGCCATGATGAAGTAGGTCATGGAAACCGCACTCATAAAGGTCGCCGGGATCGCCGTGATCCAGTAGTTCTTTCCTTCCATCGCCAGGAACATGGAGCCTGCCCACAGAACGATCATCGCAAGCGTCTGGTTCGTCCAGCTGAAATATCTCCAGATGACCGTGTAGTCGATGAAGCCGAGCGTGTTGCCGAAGCCAAGGAACGCGCCTACGCCCAGAACCGGGATGCAAAGCGCAAGTCTGTGCATCATGGAGCCCTGGTCAAACTTCAGCCAGTCGGCAAGCGTCAGTCTCGCGGAACGGAACGCCGTGTCGCCGGAAGTGATCGGGCAGACCACAACACCGAGCATCGCAAGGATCACGCCGACATTGCCCATCGTTCTGACGGATACATCATAGATCGCAGCAGACTGTCCGTTTGCCAGAACATCTGCCAGTCCGGTATTCAGACCGCCGGTCACCTCGTACAGAGAGCATCCCGCAGCAGCCCAGATCAGTGCGATGCAGCCCTCAGCGATCATCGCGCCGTAGAATACGAACTTACCCTGTCTCTCACTCTTCAGGCAGCGTGCCATCAGCGGAGACTGTGTGGAATGGAAACCGGAAATCGCGCCGCAGGCAACCGTGATGAACATGAAGCTCCAGATCGGAGTTCCTGCCGGATGCATGTTGGTGAAATGGCTCCAGATCTCCGGAGTCTTGAATCCGTGGATCGGAATACCGAACGCAACGCCGATTGCCATGATGATCAGAACGATACCGAAGATCGGATAGATCTTACCGATAATCTTATCAATCGAGATAAAGGTGGCGATGAAATAGTACGCCAGAATGATTGCCAGCCAGGTTGTGGTCTGAGCGAACGGGCCGGAAACGCCCTTCTCTGTCAGCAGCTTGACAAGCAGGCCTGCGGGTCCGACTGCGAACACGGTACCAACCATGACCAGCAGAATTACGGAGAAGACTCTCATGACATTGTGCATGACGGGCCCAA
Source organism: uncultured Lachnospiraceae bacterium (assembly GCA_902799015.1). Taxonomy (GTDB): domain Bacteria; phylum Bacillota; class Clostridia; order Lachnospirales; family Lachnospiraceae; genus Porcincola. The sequence goes on from CADBZI010000025.1 coordinate 42,874, forward strand.
GATAGATACCGGTAACCTCGGAAATCGAGGCGCCGTCATTTCTCTCGGAAAGCATGCCGGAGAAGTAGTCATGTACCGCACCGGCAAAAACCGTACCAAACGTGATCCACAGGAATACGATCGGTCCCCACAGCGCACCCTGCATGGCACCGAAGATCGGGCCAAGGCCGGCAATGTTCAGCAGCTGCACCAGAAACAGCTTCCAGGCCGGCATAACGACATAGTCGACACCGTCATTGATCGCAACAGCAGGAGTTTCCCTGTCATCCGGTCCGAAGGTGTTGTCTACGAACGTGCCGTAGGTGAAGTATCCGCATACCAGAATCAGCAGACATACAATAAAGCTTATCATACTTAATCCCTCCCAATTTTTCCGGCGCTCCCGTCTTGATCGGATTCGACACAAAAAATCCGCTGCGAGATTCTGGTAATTCTCACAGCCAGAAAAGTATCTCCGTCCAGGAGCTGCCTATTGATATGATATGCCTGTATCATATCACTCGGCTCATAAGAACGCAATGGATTTCGTTTTTTTTCGGACAATTTGGGCCGGAGCATCCGGGGCAGAAAAAGAACAAGGCGGCGCCTGAAATCGGCGCCGCCTGTGTGATGCTATGAAAAGACTACGGTATGGCAGGATCTTCCTGTCGTCTCACAAATACAGCCTCTGTGATCCCGGATCCCGGAATCCCCTGCCCCGATCGGGGCAGCTCAGCCAAGGAGCGAGAAGAAGTCCGTCAGATCGTCTGTGCTGCACTCTCCCTTCTCCATCCAGAAATCTGCCATATCCTGGCTGATTGCCATGATCGACCGCTCCGTCTTACTGTCATTGAGCGTCTGATTCTCCTCTCTTCCGAAGAACTTCAGACCTTCCATGTCCCCGGCGATGTCCTGAGCCGTAACCTCTTCAAATCCGGAAGCCATCATCTCGCACGCCTCCTCCGGATTCTCGTTCAGATAGTCGACCGCTTTGTACCATGCCTCGGCAACAGCCTCCACGACCTCCGGATGCTCCGCGGCATAGGAATCGGTGACGACCAGAGAATCCAGAATCGTCTCCGGATAGTCCGCACTAGTCACCAGCGCGTGTGCGCCTTCCACGCTCTCAAGGGCCTCCGACAGCTCCGGCTCCCACATGATCGCCGCATCAACCTGCCCGCTCATGAAGGCAAGGCCGGCCTCCGTCGTATCCGACATCTGTGCCAGATTGATGTCCTCTTCCTTCAGGCTGCTCGCATCCTCCAGCGCAGTGAGGAAGAAATAGTAGGAGGAAGCTGCGGTATCAAGCGCCAGTGTCTTCCCCTTCAGGTCATCCAGGCTCTTGATGTCCGCATTCGTCACAAGTCCGTCCGCACCGCACGAGGCGTCCATCGCCAGAACGTAACGGCTGGGCGCGCCGTTTGCGAACATCTTGATATTCGGATCCTGCGCCGTCGCCAGGAACTGGACACTGCCCTGCACCAGAAGCGCGGCGTAGGTTGACTCATCCTCGATGATCTCAATATTCATATTGATTCCCGCATCCTCGAAATATCCCAACTCTTTGGCGATAAACATCGGCGCATATCCGGTCCAGGTGCAGAATGCCATGGTAACATCCTCCGCCGCAGTTGCCGGAGCACTGATGGTTCCGGCAAGAAGCGCTGTCAGGACAGCCGCCGGTATCACTGTTTTCTTCAGATTCATACTTGTTTCCTCCTCCATTGTGATTGCGTGTTATCGGTTCTTATCGATCCATGGCTGCATCGTTGCTCTCCTGCCACAGCATGTCCATAATCTTCTTTTTGATCTGCAGAAACTCCGGGAGAACCAGAGAATTATGGGTCCGCTCACCCGGAATGTCCACATCCAGCACCTCCCGGACGCAGCCCGGCCGGCGGCTCATCACATAGATCCGGTCTCCCAGCAGCACCGCTTCATCAATGTCATGTGTGATGAACAGAATCGTCGTGTCTGTC